>NZ_QJSM01000024.1 GCF_003205235.1 Thermoplasma sp. Kam2015
TCAGGAATCCTGCAAAAAGGGATAGAAAATTAAAGGAGGCAAAGCACAGGCAGAGAAATGTCATAAGGGATAGACTGCAGAAATTGACAATTGAACTAGTAAAGGACAATGATGATAAGACCTTTGTCTTTGAGGATTTAACAAATATAAAGGAGAATGGAAAGAAAAAGAACAATAAAGATAAAAACAACGATAAATCTAAAAACAATCCAAATGGATCAAAAAAATTCAGAACAGATATTAACAGATGGCCATACAGATTATTCCAGAGATTTATAGATTATAAATCAAATAATAAAACATTGTATATACATCCAGAGGGGACTTCTTCTGAATGTCCTGTATGTGGTGGAAGATTAGAGCACCCAATCTGGAAAGCATCCAAATGCAATAGCTGTGGTTTAACCTACGATAGGAATAGATTATCATCGTTATCCATCTCTATCCGTGGATTAGACCTCTGCGGTACCCCGTTTACCGTGAGTGGCAGTTCCTCTTGGCATTCTATGAAGAATGATTACTTGTACCATCCAGATCAAGTAATTGTTGAGGATGCCAATGACTGCAAGAGAGAAATGCATAATAATGCATAGTATTTCAGGAACGGTGGTCATTTATCCTATGATACGGATCTCCTCCTTGCCGGGCTCATAGAAAATATGTAAAGGTCAATAAACAGCTGAATATAAATTTGCCTTTTCATGCAAGTGAGCTGCTCCTCAGCTGAAGCTTCGGATCTTCCTTCAGCGAAGGATATCTATATTTCCGGACATCCGTACAAGCCATATACCACTATAACCACAGGCGGGAATTCGGATCTCATCGAACCCACTTAAGTATCGTACATTTGTTTATCATGGATGATACAAAATATGGAAATATAATTTATAGGTCATTTTATTGGGAGAAGTCCGTGTATCTCATCGCTGAAGGATTTTAAAGTTACAGCTTCCTCCAAACCCATAACATCTTCTTTAAAAATGTTCATCGATCATGCTGCAGATCATATGGATGGCTGTTATATGTGCTTCCTGTATTATGGATGTAACGCTGGAGTCCACGTATAGAGTCTCGTCTGCGATATCCTTGATCTGTCCGCCGGTCTTTCCAGTAAAGCCGATGGTATGACACCCAAGCCTTTTGGCGGATTTTAAACCCTCTATAACGTTCTTGGAATTACCTGAAGTGCTTATCCCTATCACCACATCTCCAGGTTTAGCCAACGCTTCAACCTGCCTTGAAAATACCACATCATATGAGTAATCGTTCGATATCGCGGTGATAGAAGAGGTGTTGGTTGTCAGAGCTATAGCGGGCAGAGGTTTTCTCTCCTTCATGAAGTGACCCGCCAGTTCTGCGACAAAGTGTTGCGCGTCTGCTGCGGATCCTCCGTTTCCGAAAACGATTAACTTATTGCCAGCCATGAATGCATCGTATATCTTCTGAGCTATTCCAGTAATCCTGGCGACGTCAAGATTTAACCTTACTCTCGCACCTTCGTTCAAGTACTCTTTTGCATCCATGCAGGATTATGTGCTGACCTGGATATATCATTTCTGATCTTGGCGCGTCAAATAGTATCATGCTATAGGTAAAAGACTTATATATCATTTCATGATGAGTAAATGTGAACGTATTCTTGAAACGCCTTTTGATAATAACGATTGCCGTTGCGGTAATAGCGCCGGCCATATATTATGCGATTACACTTAACAATGCGAATCAGAGGCAATCGGATCCACTTTATTATGCGCCATCTGACACCAATGTCCTTGGTTATGTTAACTATAACGGAACTCATTTCTATGTTTATGCCAATAACAGAAGCTATGGCCTTATATTTGATACTTCATCTATATCCAACGTAAATTTCAGCAGAATCTCTTCGTTGATGCATGGAAATGGAATGAACAGTTCTACTTTTAATTCCAGTTCAAACTTTACACCTAAGACGAATATTAGCCTCTATGCTGACTATAAGGATTACAGTATATACGTTGTCAGAAACTTGAGTTTCGCATTCATTGGATTATCCATTACAAATCAGACTCTTTATCTCTATGAAAGTAACGGGTTTATCGTGCTGGGGAACCTCAATGGCATCTATGAATCCATAAACGCAACACTGGACAGCAAGAATGCGATTGGATATTCCAGTTATCTGAACAGCAGTGCAAATGTATCGATGGCCGTATTCAACGTTGGAAATAAGATCGTGAAATCTGTATATTTCAACCTAACCGGAGATAATCTCACCGGAAGCATAAGATTCCTGAATTATACCTATGAGTCGTACTTCCTTTCAGCGATTTCGAATATGAAAGGGGCTACAATAATAAGTGTACATGACCTCAACGTAAAATTCAAACTGGACATTAGTAGTTTGACTTCGGCCTATGATCTCATAGGTGTCCTCAATGCTCAATAAATTTTCTGTTGCTTTTTCCTATTATTTCAAAAATTATTATCGTTCCAAAAGTTTTTACCTGATGCTAGCGCTGATCATTATAATCAGCGGAATAATGTCGTATTTTTCATTCCGCTATCAGAGCAAGGTTAACACTTTTCTTGACAGATTTGACAGCACCGCGATCACCACAGGTTTGAAATCCAGAGCATTGGACTATATCTGGTCTTTCGTGCTGGTTGATATTCCAGTGTATGCAGCTGTCTTCTTTGGATCTCCCTCCATATCAAGCGAGATAGAAGACAGGACGGCATTTCATATTTTTTCGCTGCCTGTGGGACGAATGACCATTCTATCAGCTAAATACGCTGCTGCCTATGCAGCCACCGTGTTGATATCTTTGATATATATCATATTGGAAGCTATCATAACCATAAGGATCTACGGAACCATAGACATGAATTCGTATTTACTATCATTGGTTCTTACTCTTATATTCATAGCTTCAGTTCTCGCCTTCACTTTCTTCATAAGCAGCATATTCAACAGAAACATCTATGCATATATAACAGTTCTAATCATCTATTTTCTTGTCTTCAATGCGGTTGATGTGATAACCAGCTTGCTTTACAGCACCACATCGCCTTTTCTTCTCAACAATGCGGCCAACATAATAATGGAAGTTTTCATAGACATCAATCTTTTTACCTTCTCCCCAACAATATCACTTTCTCCAGCCGGTGTATCGAAGATACTCCTAGCGGTCGCCGTGATGGTAATATATCTCGTTGCCTCCCTTGCAGCGGCAACTGTACTTTTTGAAAACAAGGAGGCGAAATGATGAACATATCAGTGAATAAAGTATCAAAGCGATATGGAGATATTCAGGCCCTCACCGATATATCGTTTGAAGTCGAGGGAAACGGATGCCTTGTACTCCTTGGACCTAATGGCGCGGGAAAGACCACCCTTATGAAGATAATGACAAACATAATAAGACCAACGAGTGGAGAGGTGAGAATCAACGGTATCAACGTCAGAGAAGATCCGGGCAGAGCTCTCTCATCCGTTGGGTCGTTGATAGAACAGCCGGAATTCTATCCATACATAACTGGGTATGAAGCGTTGATGTTCACATGCATGATAAAGGGATTATCGCATGAAAGGTGCATTTCAGAGGTGAACAGAGTATCTAGCCTCACTCACTGCAGAGATTATCTGAACCGAAAGACAAAGGAATATTCGCGTGGTATGAAACAGCGGGTCGGATTGGCGGCGGCCCTCATAGGTAATCCAGACATCATAATATTGGATGAGCCTACATTCGGCTTGGATCCAAACGGGATGATGGAGATAAGGGAGATAATTTTGAATTTGAAGAATGTTAAATTGATCGTGCTTAGCACCCACCTCATATATGAAGCAGAATTACTGGCCAATCATATAGGTATAATCGATCATGGACATCTCATACACTTCGGGCCTGTGGAGAAAGATCGATATCTGGAGGTTAGAGGTAGAATCCGGGGAACAGATCTGAAACTGAACGGTGTGGACGTAATAGACAGAGAGGAAAACAGAATCATATTGAGAAAAAATCGTGATATAGAAAATTGGGAAATAATAAAGGCTCTGGAATCCTCCGGATCCTCCATAGAAACTTTCGATTATTACAGCGTGATCGAGGACCTCTACAAGAATAGCGTCTCTCATTCTGATGCAGAATCCTAGGTGTTTCAATGATTCTTTCCCATCGTGAACAGTCTTCCAACAGATCGAATCTTTTAGACTAATGCGCTTACCTTTTCCCCAGCAGACGTATTCGTTGAAGGTTCGATATAGCGATCTCAGCAGTCGTGTATTCGAACTTCAGCAATCCTAACGTCATAATCCTTGCAAAAATTTCACTGGATTTTCCATATGGGAAAATCCATGCATCTAATAGTCGAAGATCGTGTTTCACGGCTTTCCATGGGCGCCCCGCATTTCCTGAACTGATATCCAGAGGAATAATATAGTAAGCTGTATATATTTATAGCCAGACATGAGAAAAAAGCCATCAGACATACATAAACCTTATTTCCTGATTCTTGTTATTGTCATGATGGATGTTTATATCAATTTCCCAGTTGATACTCATGTCCGGAAAATAGCAGAGAGTATACTTCAAGATTTTGATTTACACTGGTTTCCGGATTATTTTGATGCCGAGGTGCAGATCATAAAAGATCGATATGTACTGGGAAATAGAACAAAAATGATACAGACAATCAGTGCTGGTGTTGATCACATAGATGTTGCCGGTATCCCTGATAAAATCATACTGTGCAGCAATGCTGGTGCCTATTCAATATCGGTTGCAGAACATACCTTTGCTCTGATACTCTCACATGCAAAGAATATAATAGAAAATAATTCACTTATGAAATCTGGAACGTTTAAGCAGTCACCAACTACCCTTCTATATGGAAAGACTCTGGGTATAGTTGGTTATGGAGGAATAGGAAGAAGGGTAGCAGAGATAGGAAAGGCCTTTGGAATGAAGATTGCTGCCTATACGAGATCGGGTGCTGATGATAACGTAGATAAGCTGACTGATGATGTGGCTGAGCTGTTCGCATCTTCAGATATGATCGTCTTATCGATCCCGCTCACTGATAAAACCAAAGGCATGATAAATTACAAGATTCTTCAAAAGACCAAGAAAAATGCGTTTATAGTGAATGTCGCACGGGCCGACATAGTCCTCAAGTCCGACATGCTGAGATTCCTCAGAGAAAATCCAGATAGATGGTATCTATCAGATGTCTGGTGGGATGAACCTAACATTAAGGATGCCGATCTTCCAAATTTGATACTTTCCCCTCATGTGGCTGGAGGCATGTCTGGGGAGATCATGGATACTGCATTACGTCTGGCATTTGAAAACGTGAAGAATTTCTTTGATGGGCATCCAAGAAATGTGGTAAAGAAGGAAGAATATAAGATGAAGAGCGAGAGATTCCTGGGGATATAAATGATGAGGAGAACTGTTTATGCTGTCAGGCTTGATACGGTGAGATATGAGAGAAAACTCAGCCTAATAGCCACCGTTGACAGCATAGAGTCTTCTCATGGAATAATTAACAGCATGATCGATATAGCTGAAGAAACCGGTTATCCTTATGAGATATTGATATCAACCAGGGCACCGGATGATGAGAACTACTATTACGATGAAATACGCGTCATATCAAGGAACACAAGGAAAAGAAGCGACGGATTGGCTAGAGCTATCAAATTGGCAACAGGAAACTACACTTTTGTATTCGATCCCTCTATAAGTTATTCACTGACTTATGCAGATCTCATATATGGATATATAAATATAGGAACCAGCGAAATACTGTTATCCAACATCATGGGATTTCAGACTGAAGTTGTGAAGAATGTTGGTAACTGGAGACCGCTGATCTGTGGAGAAGATATCGATCTAATGGCCAGGGCGTTGGATTCTTACGGTGTAATTGCCTATCCACTCGGTAGTCTGACAACCCTTGACATAGGGCAGATGATCTACGACAAAAGCCGGAGCATGATAGAGAGAATAATTGCGATGCGGGATCTGACTACAGCCGCAAACCTGAAATATAACGATATTTCTGAGATGGCCAGCTCCATGGATATGGATTTTGCTACATATGAGATCCTAATGACTGGAAAGCTGCTTTCTTACATATCAAGACTAAGACCATATGAAAAAAATACGAACAACTACATCTTTGTCATGAACAGGATAATAGAATCATACATATCTCAGGACTATAGAAGGATAGATACCATAACTGAAATGCCGAGAATAGAGATCTCCTCAAGCACCAGAAAATATCTTTCATCTGTGAGCGACCTGTGGACAATGCAGGATTCTGACAATAAATATCCGCGTGAGAGTGTTTAGATTTATTCGACATTTTACGTATATAACGTCTGACTTGATATAGATGAAGTTTAATCATATACCAGAAAAGTTTAAAAGCTGAAATACCGATAAGGCATATCACCATGGAATTTCAGCAGGCAACCAATGCCATAGAACAGCAGGTCTCATTACGCGATTCTCTGTCAGACAAGACTTTAGTGATCATAACCCATGACGAGGACGCACCAAAGAATCTGCCCCCATTCGGTGAGGTTAAAGTATATACTGTAGAGGCTATAGAAAAAGACCGCAAAAAATTTTCTCAAACTCTTGATGACAACACCTTCTATATGATATGCGATGGTGGGTATGCCTCAAAGGACATAATCTCAAGCCTCTACGACATCGACAGGTACGATATCATACTTGAAAAGAGAAGACTTGGGTTGCTTTTGAAAATATTCAAACATATCCTGGCTGAAAATGATAGGATGGCCGAAACGTCTCTTGATGTCATTTTCATGAATTCTGCTGTTATGGATTATATCTTATCAAGACATTATAAGATCTCCAGAGAAGTCCTCTTAAGAATAATTGCATCCAACAGGTTCAGGGTAAAATATGTAGAAACAAATGTATGGCAGAACCTTAAAAATTTCGTATATATAGGAATCTATGAGCTGATCCACAGCTCTCTGCCCAAGTATCTGGTTGTTGGAACGACTGGCATCCTCATCAATGAATTCATGCTCAAGATGCTATCATATCGTTTGCCGTTGACGTTTGCAGACGCACTTGCTATCGAAAGCAGCATAACCTCTAATTTTCTTATGAATGAGTATTGGACGTTCAACAATCGCGAGGTATCTAAGGGCGTGAAGGGCTTCTTCAGAAGGATGGGTTTCCACAACCTCACATCCCTGATAGGCCTAGGAATAAATCTGGGCATATTTACAGCACTTGTGGACACTGGAATGGAGATGCTCGCCGCAAATCTCATAGGTATAGCTGTGGCATTTCTATCAAGATACATCATGTCTTCAAGACTTGTATGGCATGCCCCCAGCAAGGCCAGTGACTGATGACGCATCTCTAAGGATATCAGACAGTTTTTATTTTCTCTCGCATATCTTTCTTTATTCTTAAATCCAAGATTTCGATTCAGGAAATATGTCCCTGATGTCGATCCGGATCAAACTGGGCAGCCTTGCTGTTGGTGTTGCCATATTCGCCATAGGATTCGGCATAATCTACGGTATAATGTATTATATTGGTTTCAACATTGGCGTTTTAGCGCTCCTCATTATACTAGCGCCGATATTCATAATTATGGATATCTTGCAGTGGCTGTTCGGTCCATATATGATCGGCGCGGTGTACAGAACACACAGGATAACGCCGGATGAGCCTGAATATACCATGTTGAATTCAATAGTCAGCGAGGTGGCGAAAAGCAATAAAATCAAGACACCTGATATATACATAGCTGAAGTAGATATTCCGAATGCATTCGCCTATGGTTCGCCAATTGCCGGCAGACGAATCGCAGTGACAAGAGGCCTTCTCCGGATCCTCGATCCTGAAGAGATAAAGGCTGTGATCGGACATGAGATGGGACATCTCAGGCACAGGGATGTCGAGATGCTATTGGCAGTTGGACTTATCCCAACGCTAATATTCTATTTCGGATATACTTTGCTATTCTCAGATGGCAGAGGAAGAAATGCGGGCGGCATATTGTTGCTTGCCATAGTTGCAATCGTGGCCAGTTTCCTCTTCAGATTCCTCATACTTGCCTTCAATAGGATGCGTGAGAGTTATGCTGATATAAACTCCGCTCTCACAGTAGATGGTGGTGCAGATAAGCTGCAGACGGCACTTGCAAAAATTGTTTCAGCAACTGGTCACACTGGTTATTCCTTCAGGCGAAGACGAAAGAATACCTCCAGCAATCTCACAGAAATGCTATTCTTCAGCAATCCTGACGTTTCTGAAGCAGGGGATTACAGAAAGCTGGTTGAGGAATGGAAGACAGCTAAAGTTTCTCTATTCTCGGATTTCTTCTCAGATCATCCTCATCCAGCCAAGAGGATACAGCGACTGGAAAGAATGAAGGACCGAAAAATGTGAGCTACTCCTAAGCTAAAGCATCAGAGCTTCCTTTCATCGAAGAGACCTCTACCCTTCCGGACATCCGTACAAGCCATATATCACTATAACCACAGGCGTGTATTCGGATCTCATCGATCCTACTCAGTTATCATCCACTTGGTTTTCATGGATGATACAAGAGAATATGGGAAGACGATCTATAGATATTTCCATTGAAGGAAGTCGATTTATCTCTTGTACGAAGAGAGAGTTTTACTGCTTCCCTCAAACTCCTAACTTTTTTATAAAATTAGAAGACAAAGTGATCAACTTTATATCCAATCTTTGAGTAGTGCTAAAAATCTAATATATGATTTATTATCCCTACAGCATGCTGGCAGAGCGGTCATGGAATCTGGCCATTTCCGTAACTCTAATAGTTTATGCCTATATGGCATGGCTATCGGTCGGTTACTACGATCTCTCTGCACTCGTTATGTCATGGATTCTGATAATCATATCTTCACTTCTTGCGATAAATTCTACCACAAGATTCAATCCAAAGATCAGAACTACGCTCATTTATTCTGCCCTGCTCATATCCATGCTTTTGCTCATCTCGATCTCCCTAAGATACGTGGCCAGCTATTATCTTGAGGATGAAATTCTGATCCAGACAAATGCGGCCTATCTCTTCCTGCACGGAGAAGACCCGTATCTGAAGATAAACATGCTGAGGCTTTTCTCCACAAGCCAGGTACCGCTTTTCAATACGCCAACGCTTGATGGTGGATATGTTTATTTTCTCATTTATCCTGGACTGTCGGTCCTTCTGTTTGTTCCAGCCTTATTATTTCATTTCAATCCATCATATGTTATAATAATTTTCAATTTTATATCGATAATCCTGCTTGTATACTATTACAGAAAGAACAATCTCAAATTGCAGACACCACTTATAATAACAGATATGATGGTCTCCGCCTTCTACATAGGATTCACGATCGCTGGTGTATCCTCCATAATATGGGTAACCCTGCTCGCCCTTGCATACGTATTCAGAGAAAAGCCATATATATCCGGCATCTTTCTTGGATTGTCTATTGCCTACAAGCAGGATCCGGTCATAGTTGTTCCGTTCCTTCTCTATTTCATTCTGAAGGAATACGGCGGCATGCATGAGTTAAAATTCATACTGGCCTCAGCTGTGTCCTTCCTTGCAGTTAATCTTCCCTTCATAATAATGAATCCCAGCGCATGGCTGATCTCCATATTAAGCGTCGCTAACCAGAATATAATAGGCGTTGGATCTGGACCATCAATATTATCCTTCGCCGGATACTATCCAATAGATCCTCTGTATTTCTCGATCCTGGTAATGGCCATGGAAGTTTTCCTTTTTTTCGTCTACGTTAGGTATTACAATGCATTAAAATACGCATTCTTTGCGTTTCCCATACTGGTGATGCTCTTCAACTTCAGGGTTTTAATAAGTTATCTTATGTACTGGCCATTTTTGATAATGCTCATCCTGCCTGACATAAAGATCAGTGAGAATATGATTAAACCCCTGCATATCAACAGGGCTCACTTCCTCGCATTTTCTGTCGTCCTTATAATCATAACCGGTGGCTTTGCCATACCCATCCATTCTCAAAATGGCGACATCAAAATTGCTTCAATAAATGCCTATTACGATAATATCTCCATACCAAATGTCATAGATGAGATGAACATATCCATGATCTATGAACCAGGAAATGGATATCCTACGACGATACCCGTATACTTCCGCATCCTCACAGATTCTGGTTTACAGAACTACAACATAAATGGGCTTCTATGGCATACAAACCTGTACTTGCATCCTGGGAGGAACAACCTCACCATATATCCGGATAATTATTTTGGACTGCTACCATCCAACACTTCTTTTGTGATCATCGCATATTATGACCATATGCAGACCGCATACAGAAGCAATGGCCTCTATGCTGTACCGAAATATCCAATACCAAACCCCATGCTGATGTATCCTGAATACTCTTCAACTGAACCCTTCCCAGGATGGCATGCCACGAAAGGCGAGGGTAAACTTGTTTATTTGGCCAACGGATTTACCTTTAACTCTACAGAATGGTATAATTTAACATCAGACCAGTTTCAGGTATCATCCGATCTTGAAAATTTAACATTGCAGTACAACATCAGTGGATACGGTATCTACGGATATACAATATCATTCGGAAACTTCAACTATACAGTCTCATCGGAATATTTTTCCTTCAATTCCAATTACACCCATCTCATCGTGAACAATAGGATGCATGCGATCAGTTTCTCGAATGCAACCAGATTTGCAATGGAGTACAAATGGCCGATGCAGAGCGCGGAACTTTCCTTTTTCATCGGCCCTGATTCTGGGGTGACGGTGAAGTATGAAGGTGCGGAATATGAATGATGACGATCTGTGGTCAACCGTGAGACGCATAGAGTATCTTGGCTTCACAGTGATAGCGTATATGATCGCATACTATCTCTGGACCGTCTACGGCTATTTGGATCTCTACATCGATCTGCTTCAGTGGACACTATCCATAGCTGGAATATTCGTTGCGATATACGCGCTCACAGGCCATTCCATGAAGATATCACGCAGAACTGTTTACATACTTCTTGCTGGTAACAGTGCGCTCATACTCACGATCATCTTAAGATTTGGATTCCTTGATATCACATTCGATCCTGTGATACTCTTCCTTGCTTTTGTGGACTATTATCTTGTGCATGATATGGTGACTGAAAAACATGGAAATCCAAGGAAATTTGCCTATATATTTGCCATCGTGACCGTATCTCTCCTATCCGTCATATCGGCCGCGATGTACTCCAACTATGTTGCTGCCACGATTGCAGTTGTTCTAATTGCGCTGAGCATACTGTCATACTTCAGGTTTTCCGCCCTAATTTATATGGCCATCGTCGGTTCGGTCATATTCCTCGCGCTCTCGATCTTACCGCTATATCCTAGGTTTGGAACTGACGAACTTGCTCTGGACTACTATGCAGCATTGATGATACTGCATGGAATGAATCCATATTCCGCGCATGTTATGAGTGGAGCATTCAAATCTTTGCATTTTCCGCTGTACATGACCACCCCCATGGCCACAGGCGGCTATGTTGAAAACTTTTCTTATCCAGTGCTGGCAGCCATAATGTTCATGCCGTCGGTGATCATGCACTTCCCCCCGACGCTCGTCATCCTCTCATTCACCATTGCCATATACCTGATGGTGGCTATCTATTTTTTCAGAAGAAAGATGGTAGTATCCTCGATTCTCTCCATCGCCATACTTGCGGTGAACATAAACATCATCAATTTTGCGGATGGATCCGTTCCAGACGCTGCCTGGGCTGCATTTCTTACTGCTTCAATTATGCTTATAGAGAAACCTCGTTACTCCGCCCTTCTGTATGGCTTATCAACATCGATAAAGCAAATACCATGGATTATCTTACCATTTCTGCTCTATTTCGTCTATCGCGAGAGGGGTATCAGAAATGCTGTCGAGTATCTTCTGATCTCTGCTGGTGTCTTCATAATCACCAATATAAGTTTCATTATATCGAATCCACATTCATTCATTTCGTCCATTCTATCCCCTGAGACCGCACAGCTGATCGGTGTCGGACAGGGAATAAGCATCATCAGCATAGCCGGCTACTATTCACTTGAACCGCTATATTTTACCATAATGTTTGTCTTCTCGATACTCTTTTTCTTATTCATATACATAAGACATTTTGAAACGATGAAATACACATTCCTGATCTTTCCGCTCCTCATATTCTTTTTCAATTTCAGAGATCTCTACAATTACCTCATATTCTGGCCCTTCATGGCCTTTGCATTTCTTCCATATCTAAAAGGCAGGAACGCCAATAAGAGCTTCAGGATTGGTCTCAAACGGATAATGACCTACTCCATGGTGTTCATAGCTGTGGCGGCCATTATAGCGGTTCCTATGCATGAACACAGCCAATTCTCAATATCTTCTGTCTCAAATATCAATAGAACCTCGTATTACGTTATCGGGATGAACGTCAACGTTTCATATACTGGTGAGCATCCAATCCCACTGGAATTCAGATTTCTGCCCTATGGATATTTGGGAAATCTCAACGGTTTCATATGGTCCGTGAAGTCTTATACAGCTGGATCCAACTGGATAAACTTCACGATCGTGCCCTCCTATCAGCAGTCCATGCTGAATGCCAATTATTCCTATAAGCTAATTGCCTACTACGGAGAACAACAGGCATTCTATGATCTCAATTTGCCCTCTATGATCTACGGTGAGTGAGCTACTCCTCAGCTGAAGCATCGGAGCTTCCTGATTCAACGACCGACCTCTGCCTGTACGGATATATTCCGTACAAGCCCGATGTTGCGATCTCCACAGGCGTGAATTCGGATCGCACCGATCCTACTTTTATAAGTCCGATCTTCCTTATGTTCTTGGCGGCATTCAGATCCCTGTCTATAGTTAATCCGCACACATTGCAATGATATATGCGATCTGATAACTTCAGATCATGCTTTACGTTACCGCATCTTGAACATATCTTAGATGATGGATCGAATCTTCCTATCTCTATTATATTCTTTCCATATTTTTCTGCTTTCCATTCCAGTTTCTGCTTGAAGGAATAGAAAGAAACATCACTTAGACTCTTCGATATATGATGGTTCTGCATCATTCCATGTACGTTCAGATCTTCGATGACTATGGTATCGTACTGCTTGGCTATCGCAGTCGATATTTTATCATCGAAGTCTTCACGCATGTTTCTCAGCTTCATGTACTCCTTCTGTAATTTAAGTATATGCTTGCTTCTATTCTTCGATCCATTCTGCTTTCTCGATAACTGTTTTTGTAATCGTCTTATTCTTTTCTCTACCTTCTTTATGAATCCTGGATTCTCTATTGCTATACCATTCGATAAGGTTGCAAATTTTTCGATGCCTAGATCTATACCAACGGAGTTCTCTTCAGATAATGGTTTCTTCTCTGGTAGTTCTTCCTCATTTTCATATATAATAGAGCAGTAATAGTATCCTGAATCCTTTGTTATTATTATCTCATTTATGTCCCTTATTTCTGATAGCTTATCTTTAGATCCCTTGAAGTATATGCCTTCAGAGAACTTTGGGAAATAGATCCTGTTTCCTTGAATTTTGATGTGCTGTGGTACTGCAAAGAATTCGTTCCTTTCCTTCTTCCTGAATCTTGGATGTTCTGCGTTCTTATGGAAGAAGTTCTTGAATGCATTATCGAGAAAGCGTAGAGACATCTGAAGTGATTGGGCGTTGATCTCGTACAGCCATGGATATTCCTTCTTGAGTTCGATGAGCATGTTATTTGTGTCGAAATAGTTCAGAGAAGATCTCTGTGCATCCCTATGCGTTATATAGTATTCATCCCTCCTTTTTAGAAAGTAATTGTATACGAATCTACAGCTGCCAAAGTGCTTCTCCAATAATATTTTCTGTCCTTCGTTTGGATACAGCTTTACTTTGGTGGCTGTTATCACTATCTATAAGTATGGTAAATTGTTTATAAATATTTCCATTGAGGGAAGTCCGTGTATCTCCTCCCTAAAGGTCGGAGTTTTACTGCTTCCCTCAAACTCCTAACCTTCCTATAAAAGATCAGGGCATGGGATACAATATACATCTCGTGATGATCTGTATACTGGGAGCTTAAATAACGATACCTACAGATTTCAGTACATCCAATCTTTCATTTATGGAAATGCTTCCTGAAATAATTTAGAACAATGTAGCTGCTATCGGAATCAATGCTTATATATCAGTTGGTATTTAATAAATTATGTATTCACCCGTTAGATTCTTTACAAATGAGATGTTGAAAAATGTTTCAAACACCGTGAAAGAAGTATCATCATTCATCTATCCGCCTGTGACGATGTATCAGGATGGAGAAGATCTGGTGCTGGAAGCTGAGCTGGCGGGCTTCGACAAGAAGGACATAAGGGTGACCGTTGATAAAAACGTTCTTACCATAAGGGCGGAACGAAAGAGGGAGTATAAATCGGTCTATCTCGATCAAAGAGTGGACAAGGTCTTCAAGGTTGTGCGCCTGCCGGTAGATGTTGAACAATCCAGTATTTCTGCTAAATATCAGGACGGCCTTCTCACCGTCAGGATGAAGGCCAAAGATATAAAAACAGTAGAAATTGAGTGAAAAAATCATTATTTATCTTATCATTATTTTCTTATCATGACGTAGACAAATGCTATAGAATCCAGGATTATTAAGGGAATGAATATAAAAGGCCTATTCTGAATCTCCAGGAAAAATGACACAAGAAGGAATCCCAGAAAGATAGAGGCAGGAATTTTGTAATCGCTTCTGGGTCTTTCAATCTCTTCTTCGCTCTCCAGCTTTCGCTTCATTAAAGGCACGATCTGAACGGCTTTCTCCACTGACCTTAACGTGTCTGAGAGGAAATTCTTAAGCTGCTGCTTGTACAGGGTTTGAATGAGCCCTTCATCGTAGAGCAGCTTCTGCAGTACCCTGATGAATTTGAAATCAGGATCAAGCTGCTGGCACACGCCCTCCAGGAGCGATGACATCCTCATATAGAGAACCAGTGCCCGCGGAAGCCTGAATGGGAACTGGAATATGACATCATTGGCAACATCGAGCAATTCTCTGATCTCAAGATCTTCCGCCGATCTTCCATAGAAATTTGATATGGCCAGTTCTATCCCCTTTCTGACAACACCTCTGTTCGCTCCAGGAGATAGGGCATTCAGGGAGATCAGGGCATCTATTATTTCATCTGGATCCCTATTGAGAAGACCGTCGTAAAGGGATAGAAGCCTGAATCGCATTTCATCATTTATGTGGCCGATCATACCAAAGTCGTACAGTATGATTGTGCCGTCTGATTTTACAGATACGTTGCCAGGATGCGGATCTGCATGGAAGATGTCGTTTTTCAGGAGCATGCGCATGAATATTGTGTCATATCTGAGTGCGAGTTCCTTAGTATCTATTCCGGCTGATTTTAATTTATTTACTTCATCTATCTTTATTCCTTCAATGTATTCCATGACCAGAATTTCCTTTCCAGAAAGTTCCTCCACTACACCTGGCACAATAACACGATCTTCCTCCTTAAGGTTTGCTGCTATGGCACGCATGTTTGACGCTTCCTTTCTATAATCGATCTCGTCAAATATGCGCCTATTGAAATCGGCAAGAACATTTTCGATGCTTAGATACAGAAAATTATCTATTCTTCCCTTCGCAAGTCTCAGGAGATGTTTGATCACTATCAGATCGTTCTTAACCCTTTCCTCGATGTTATATCTGTTGACCTTTACAGCTACTTTCTTTCCTCTATAAACTGCTTCATAAACCTGCCCAAGGGAAGCGCCAGAGATTGCAACATCATTGAAATATTCAAAAACATGATCTATTGGCCCAATGTTGCGCTCTATGATCTCCTTTACAAGGGGAAATGGATCAGGATCCACCCTATCCTGCAACAGTCTGAAAGACTTTAGATATTCTTTTGGTAGCAGATCCGGCCTTGCTGAAAGTATCTGACCCAGCTTGATGAATGTAGGTCCGAGCTCAATAAATCGCTTGACAGCAAGCTCTCCATGGCGTTCAATTTCATAATTCCATTCATGATCACCACGTTCAATCTTCCTGTCTTTGAGATATCGCCTGAATACTGGGTAGAGCTTTCTGAATATACGGATTTCATCACTGATAATACCCATAAATCACCGTGGCATCAGACGGAATCGCATGGCATCTTGGATACCTGATCTATGATGGATTCAAGCTTATGGAGGCCTTTGAGTTCAAATTGCCTTTCTCCGTTAATGAACATGATCACTCTAGGTATGCTGTTTATATTCAGAAAATCTATAATTTCAGGACTCTCATCGATGTTCATCTTGTAAAAATAGCAGGCATTCAGTTGCTCGCATGCCTCTTCCAAGTACGGTGCCATCATCTTACAGGGATGGCACCACTCAGCCCAAAGTTCTATGATGAAACTTTTCTTATTTTCAACAAGCTGTTGGAATTCACTGAACGTGATGTCTTTAACGCAGGCCATATGTCTCATCAATGCTTTTAACCTTATATATTTTTCAGATCCAAAATGATTTCAAGCTGAAACACTCGAACAGAGCTAGGAAAACTTTGCCAGGGCGATATTGTTCTTATCACTAGCATTTCAATTGGCAGACTTTCTTTCAGAACCTATCTCGTCAGAAATCAAAGATTCGTCCTGCATCCTATTTTTGCATTTTCTTATTGTGCCGCTCGTAATTATACTCCTGCTTCCATCATATGAATTTATGAACTGTATTACCCTGTCTTTGTTGAACTGCGTGGCCAAATAGATGGCGAAATTGCCACGATGAAATTTGATCTTGCAACGAAAAGTTCTAAAAAGCTCCCTCGAAAGTTCCTCCTGTTTTGAAGACCAGACAAGTATGTATCTTTTCCTGATGACAGATCCCTTCAACACTATCACCTAATCCCAATCGACAACGGCACATCCATTCGATTCTCTGACTTATAGCGAATCACAGCAATACCATGTACGAGATGCTGAAGCCGCAGATTGAAAGTTATACATTTCCCTAAGCTCAGCATTTTGTGGGCATCACAGATGCACGTACGTTTTGATCTGAAGACCTTTACCTCTATCCATCCTATATTTTTATCCTTTTGTATGCTGATATCTTCCCGGCATTGTCGGTATTTTGTGATACGGATAGTTGATATGAGAAATTTATTTTTCGAATACCCGATCTCGCTTAATTCATCCTGAAATGCAGTGTTGATGTGAAGAATTTTCAAATTGCATCGAATGAAATGATTTAACCCATAATAATTCCCAGCATTCTCCACCCTGATATCGAAAAGGCCTCCTGTAATTGAACTATCTTATTATATAACATAATGCAAATAGATATGTGTGATGAACATAAAGGACGCAGCAAATTATGAAATTTTTTAACATAACTTTAAATTTTCAATATCGATATCGGAATCGATATGATGTTCGGCAACTTTGGAGCTTTTAAGAAGCGAGGATCACTCAGATACTGGATCTTATACCTCATTTACAGTAAACCCATGAGTGGCGCTGAGATCATGGACGAGATAGAGAAGCACAGTTTTGGTTTGTGGAGACCGTCACCCGGCTCCATATATCCAGCGCTTGAAACGCTGCTAAAGGAAGGGCTCGTCATCAGAAGACCGGATGGGAGATACGAACTGTCGGAGAAAGGCAAGGAGGATCTTGGCATAAATGGAATGACACAGTCCGATCATCTTAAGACACCGGAAAGTGTCATAGATGAAATATACAGCTATGTCCAGTATCTTGAGGATATAGTGAGGAAGGAAGGTCAGCTATCTGAATTCGACAGACGGAAACTTAAAGATATAGCGGATAAACTTCAGGAAATAGAGTCTAAATAGGTGATTTCAAATGTCAATGATAAAGACGGAAAATCTGACAAAGATCTATCCCGGCGGTACGAAAGCCGTGGATAATTTGAACATAGAAATAGAGGAAGCGGAGATCTATGGCCTGCTTGGAAAGAATGGCGCCGGCAAGACCACAACGATAAAGATGCTGACGACAGCCATCGAGCCTACCTCTGGAAACGCCATCATTGATGGTTATGATCTGAAGAGGGATAAAGAAAAGATAAGAAGGATAATAGGGGTAGTACCACAGGATCTCACCACTGATGCTGATCTAAAGGGGATAGAGAACCTTAGAATGATTGCAGCATTCTATAATATACCAAGATCAGATGCAGATAAGAGGATAAAGGATCTGCTTGATATAGTCGATCTCTCCGACTGGGGGAACAGATATGTCTCACAGTATTCTGGCGGTATGAGAAAGCGACTCGAACTCATATGCGGTCTTGTAAATTCACCCAGGATACTGTTTCTAGACGAACCTACTCTAGGTCTTGATGTGAATACAAGATCCAAGATGTGGAAATACATAAAGGATATACAGAAAGAGCTTGGCGTCACGATAATCCTGACATCTCACTACCTTGAGGAGGTCGATCAGCTTGCGGATAGGATATCCATAATCGATCATGGCAAGGTCCTCATCACCGGAACACCAGAGAGCCTAAAGGCCAGCCTAAAAGGAGACGTAATCACGATGGAGTTTCAGTCAAAGGAAGAAGCCGATCTCGCCCGCGCATATCCTGGAGCATTACATGCTTCCCTAGCAGGAAATTATAAGGTGAGAATGAAAGTAGAAAACTCAGACACAGAACTTCCAAAGATACTATCTTACCTCATGGAAAGGAACGTCTCTCCTTCAACGATCAATGTCAAGAAACCCTCGCTGGATGAGGTTTTCCTCGAGTATACAGGATCCACAATAGATGATGATATAGATCCGGAACAGTTCAGAAGGATGATGCAGAATGTCAGGAGGTTGAGATAGATGTCTGGTCTTGCACCGCTCACCGTGCGCGAAATAAAGAAATGGTATAGAAATCCAGTATATCTCATAGTGGGCCTCTTGCAGCCTGTTTTCTGGATAATACTGTTCGGGAGCGCCTTTGACATTTCTAAATTTGGCGGCCCGTTCGTTTCATCGTTCTTTGATGGCGCACCAGACTACATAACGTACATGATCGGTGGTATCTTAACGATCACTGGACTGTTCACCGGAATGTTCTCTGGAATCAACATAATCTGGGACAGAAGACTTGGTATACTTCAGAGATTCCTAGTTTCCCCCATTAAGAGAAGCTCCATAGTGTTCTCCAGAATCATCGCTTCAGTGGTTAGAATAATAGTCCAGGTGGTTATACTCATTGCGATCGCTCTGATAATACCTGATGGCCTGAAAATATCCCATTCTTTCACCATCATTGATGCCCTGCTTATGGTGGCTGCGGTGTTGATGATCTCTTTCATATTTTCCTCAATATTCTCAATAATAGCCATAAGAATGACCAGAATGGAAACCATAATGGGTATAACGAATCTCGTAAACCTGCCATTGATGTTCGCAAGTTATGCGCTGTTTCCACCCGATCTTATGGTTTCATGGCTCAGTGATGTTGCAAAATATAATCCGGTCTCATGGTCTGCGGAATCCATCAGGCTTTTGATAATATATGGAAATCTCTCTGGATCTCAGATTTCAACATTCGCTTCGTATATGATCTATCTATTCATACTGACCGTTATCATGATCCTGCTGGTGTACTTCGTCTCTGAAAGCGGAATCAAAGAATGAAGATAGTCATATTTTTTCTTAACAATTATTCTTGAAAATTTTAGGGATCCTTTTTCCTTGCTGATCAAATGTATGCATCACATGCAGAAGTTGATCCATATAATCATAGAACTTAGGCTAGGATACATGATGTTGGCTGAATGGATGACGATCGTATACCGCTATCTGCTTTCTTAGAATATAATGCTAGCTCATGAATATTTGACGAGAAGAATATCCATATTTAAATGCGGATCAAGAGAAGGTTGCTAGCCAGATGAAATTGGGATGCTGGCCATATGATATTGATGATCGCTCTTTATCGGCTAACCCGATAAATTCAACCCATCAAAATGCAGGCTGTTTCAAGGAACGCATTAAACTTTATCATGGAGAGAATATCCTTCATATTTTTTAAACAACGAAGTTCCGATGGTTTGGAAAAATTATATTTCGTCTGCAGTAATATGAGAGGGAGATAAAATGGAAGTTATGGGGAAGATCGATCAGGGTGTAGTAAGCATCGAAAAAGACGGCAGGATAGTCTTTACAGTGGATTTATCCGGCAGATTTATCTTCTATACAGATGGCAACGCCACATACAGGAGATCCCTTGAAAATAAATTTTTGAAAATAACGCACAATGGAAATACAAGAAAACTCGAACAAATCCCAGATGATCAGGCTCGTGAAATCGCAAATTCAGCATATGATTTTCTCAGGTCTTCACATGATAGCCTGCCGGAGGAAATAAGGGAGGCTGTTTCGCCGTTCCTGGACATGAACTATGAAAAACTTGTCCTTGATGCTGAAAAGATGAAGATCATATATGGCGGGGATATCCCAATAGTTCCACCTGATCAGTATTTCCCTGTATATGTGCAGGCTGAAACTGGATGCTCATGGAACAAATGTACCTTCTGCCGCCTATACAGAGACCGTACGTATGGTGTGCGTTCTCTTGAGGATTTTTCCAAACATCTCCACAGCATAAAGGAATTCTTCGGTAAGGGCCTGGCAGCAAGAAGGAGCGTTTTCATGGGCGATGCTAATGCTGTGAACATCGATCAGAAGGTGCTACTCCAGATGCTCGATATGATACAATCGGAGTTCAATTTGCCTATATTCTCGTTCGTCGATGCGATATCGACCCAGAAGAAGAAAAGCGAGATACACTTTCAGGAGATGAGAGAGCATGGCCTCAAAAGGGTATACATAGGCCTGGAATCTGGAGATCCTGGCATACTGAGAATCTTCAATAAGCTGATGAACGTGTCAGAGGCCATCAATCTTGTAAATAAGATAAAGGGTTCCGGCATAAACGTGGGCATAATTCTGATGGCAGGAGCTGGCGGTAAGAAATTCTATAGAAATCATATAGATAATACTGCTTCTGTTATATCGCAGATGGATTTGGGCAAGGGTGACATAATCTATATTTCGCCCATGTACGAATATGAGGATACCGAATACTATAAGGTCGCACAGGATCTGGGCATACTATCCCAGGACGAAAAGATGAAACAGATAGATGAACTGAAGGCAAAAATAAGAGAAGAATTTCAGGAATTCAATGGCAAACCTCTTGAATGCCCGATAGCACCCTATGATATAATGGAGGCAGTGTATTGAGCGTATTCGTTAGAAGATCGATAACCGAGGAGGATTATCTCAAGATAATTCAAGAACTAATGCTTTACAAGGGCTATGCGACACTGGCTGATATTTCTAAAAGTCTCAATGTTAAGAGGCAAAGTGTCAGAGATGAGATAAATCATCTCATACTTCTTCACATGGTGGAGAAGATCGAACGGGGCAAATATCAGTTAACCATAGAAGGAAACCACGAGGCGAATAAATTTCTGAGAAAACATCGAACTGCAGAAGTCTTACTTTCAAAATGTATAGGGATCCCATGGGAAAGGGTGGATGAGGAGGCCATGGGGATAGAGCATGGAATGACAGAAGAAATAATACAGAGAACGCTGGAAAGGTTTGGTGTAACCCGATGCCCACACGGTAACCCGATACCGGATCCAGATGGTGAAGTTCAGGAGATAAACGATAAAAGCATAATGTCCGTAGATGTCCCCAGAACTTTGAAGATAAGCAGGATCGTTTACGAAACAGATGAGATACTCCACTTTCTGGCAATGAATGATCTGCTTCCCGATAGGGTAATTAAAGTATTGTCAACTGGCGATCCCGTAAATGCAGAAGTGGGCGGTAAACTTGTTAAAATACCGGCCTATATTGCAAATGCCGTAATGGTTACTGAATATTAAATACGAAAATAGAGGATTTGCTTTTTCCCAGATGATTCATATCACATGAAACTCAGCGCGTTAACCATTTTTCCTGCTTGTAGAAAGTGAAGAGTGCATAAATTGTGGAAACGAACATCATAAGGAGACCTATGATCCATATGCAAACACCTTTGCCCTATCGCCCTTCATCGTGGTTGATATTGATACGCCGAAAATGACGGCTGAAGCTGTTGTCAGAAAATTTATGAAGGATCTCGCTACGAAGAACAGAGGCATATCTGGATCGCCTCTTAACCTATGAATTAGATAGCTATCAAACCTCAATCTTGGCGTCATACCATAAAAGAACATGTGCATGTGAGGAACAATATATATGAATGTCAGCACGCCGATGACCAGAGTGAATATGGGAAGAAGATACATATATATGAGATCGAACGTGTACAGGGGCCCTGCCTTTCTCGCAGATCCACTCGCAATATCCTTGAAAAAGTACGTCCAGCCAACCCTTCCCCATCTGATCTGCTGCTTGAAGAATTTCTTGAAGCTGCTGTACTGGTATGTGCGAGCATATACATCGTAATCCTTTACGGCTCTGTAACCGGTTCTTATTATATATGAGGTTATCTGCCTATCATCCCCAAGCACGCTTCTCTTTCCCATCACAATATTGTCCTGAAATTCACGGGACATCAAAAAGGGCTTGATTACGTCCGTCCTGTACATGGAGCATCGACCGTCAAGAACCATCACTGAGCTCTTCCTAGACATAGATTTGAATATGACTTCTCTGACACGTTCAACGAATTCCGAAGCATATGAAACAGGATGACCGTTCCTGAATATGCTGATATTTGTTCCAACACCACCTACATCGGCGTCAAGATACTTTATCATGTCCGCGACTGCACCGGCGTCTATCACTGTGTCGCTGTCCAGAAACATAACAAGTGGCGTATGCACAAACTGCATTGAATGTGAAAGTATCCCCCTCTTTCCTCTATGCGGACTGACTCTGATAAAAGTGCATCCATGCTTCTCAGCGATGGATCTATATGGTTCGTCGCAGTCATCGCCGAAGACGAAAATTTTTGATCCCTGTTTAGAGGCCGCGATAACAGCCTCTTCGAATATTATTGGATCCTCCATGTACACGGGCATGACTATTGTGATGTCCTCTGCCGTAAACTTCTCTCCATTTTTTGGATTGTGCGATTTTCTGTAAGCCAGTGAATTATAGCTGTTCACTATGTAATATATCGATGATATCAACCCGAATAAAAGCGCTATAATTTCAAGGATCCTTATCGTATAATCACTATTGCCATCGCTAATAAAAATATAACTATGAATATGCAATGAAATTCGTTGATGAATTTAGGAAAATTATTTTGATCGAATTATGTGGAGACGTAATATGAAAAATAAGATATATCCAATGTACTGATCGAAATGGGCTTCGTAAGCGAAAGAGTGAAGTGATCTGCATTGAGGATAAGGCTATAATTCCCCAGCGTGTAATTGCCGGCCAAAGGAATCCGATCATCCGAAACAAGCAGATATTTTTCAAAAGATCCAGTGAATGAACCGTTGAGACCATAATTCATAGCGGTCATGGTTATCGATTTCACAGTAGCAGGCGTACCATTGACGTATATCGTTTGATTGATGGAAATTGCGGTTAGAGATCTCTCAAGAACAGAAACTGCAATGTAAAGTGAAGAGGAGGAAGATTCTGAGAAATTCTTTCCAACAAGATGGGCCAATGAAATGCAAAATGTATCGTTTGATATACGAACGAACATCGGCCCATAAAATACTGATCCGTCGGTTATAAAGTTTCCATAGTCTTTAATATAGATAGCGTCCAAGAAACTGGTCGACGGATAGGCAGATACATATCCTGATTGTACATAGTCAACGGAATAGTTCTCATATACATTCTTCCCGGAGGAATTCACTAGAACACTGAATGATGCACTGAGAGAACCATAAGTCTCGTTAATGAATGATAGATAGGTATCGAAGGTATTCCCAAAGCCTCCAGAAATTCCCGCAGGAAAATTTTGAACGAAGCTATGGCCCTCCATAACTTTAGCCGAGAATGCATTCTCTGCGGCTATCGAATTCTGATAGAACTCCTGCTGCGATCTCTGTTCCTGCAATGGGACGTACCATGACGCATAAGCTGTCAAAAGCGTTACCACTATCACAAATATAAGTACGGTACCGATTATCTCTGCGACAGCGTCATCGTCCTGCTTCACATTAATTCAGCTAACTGATGTAGATAACTGTTTTCTCGATTGTTTCATTATTTCTTCGATTCGACCAGGGTTCATCTACGCAGATCGCATGAAAGTCATCTATGCCAAGACTGCAACTTTTATTAGTTCATTATAATTGATGGATGTTGTTGCTGGTGGCATACCTCCTCGGCATTGCTGTGGGTCTTTCTCTCACGGCTCCTCCCGGACCTGTAAATTCGGTCATAATGTCTGAAAGTATGAGATCAAAGGTGCATGGGATGAGCGTGGGAGCTGGTGCTATGACTGCAGACTTCATATTCTTCGTCATAGTATATAAATTTGGCAGACTTATACCGGAAACTTATCTTCATGCACTCTACATCATAGGTGCATTGCTTCTCTTTTATCTGTCTTATTCTGTTCTTAAATCTAAATCTTCTCAGAGAACCAGAGGTGGCAATTATGCGGTTGGATTCAGCATGGGCATAACTAATCCATTCCAGATATTGTGGTGGATAACAGTTGGACTCTTTTTCATAAGGTCATTTCACATTCTTGCTATAGCTGGCCTTTTTTCCGGAATTGTCATCTGGATAGTTACCTTCCCGTTGCTCATGAACAGATATGCCAAGAGATTTGAGAAATATGTTAAATTATTCTCATTCATTGTGCTGTTCTCATTTGCCGTTTATCTTATGTTTTCTGGCATTTCATCCATTGCCAGATAGTTATCTAGGAGTTCATCATATGGTATTGATCCTTAATTTGAAATATTAGCTTAACTTTAAATCCTTGCTCAATATATTAAGCTATGAAGATACTTGTGGCCTACGATGGATCAGATGGCTCTCAGAAGGCGTTGAGTTTTTCGCTGAATTTCAACAAGAGTGCCGATAAGATAATCGCACTGTATGTCTCACGCGATATAATCTCCGAAAGTGGACGGTTGACCTACATACCGGATACCATACTCGAACGTAAGGACAGCGAAGACGAGGCCATACTCTCCAGGGCCAAAAGCATTCTTGCGGCTTCCAATGTGGATTTTGAAGTTATAAAGAAAAATTCAGATGGAGTGGATGTTTCAAAGGTCATTGTCGATACTGCCAAGGAACTCCAATGTGATATGATAGTAACTGGGACAAGAAAACTCAGAGGTCTTTCGAAATACCTGCTTGGATCTGTCAGCGCCGGGATTCTAGCAATATCAAACGTACCGGTTATCGTTGTTCCACCATAATTCTCGCAATGCGTCAATATTTTTTAAGAATTCAGAACAACGCATTTAAGGAATCATCTATTGGCTATCAGCATAATATCAATGAGGCATTATTACACGATCGCTCGTAACAGCCAACTGAGAATACTTTCATGTTAAAATGCTCTGAAATCCTCTCTCCCCTAAGGGCCGGAACTTTCTTACTTGTTTCATTGTAAATGCCTCTTATCATACCGGATAATAACCCGCGATTCTACGTTCGATTCAGTGGCTTGCAGATGCATTGCGTTGAAAATTATATATGAGTCATTCATTCATCTTTAATCCCTTTTTGTTCGTAAGTTTTATCATTTGAAAAGGAACCTATGAACCAGATCAAATATTTTCCATCATAAGCATAATTAATTGCAAGCAGAGCCCATATAATTCTACTTCCGCATGAAATCTTTATATCAACTGTATTGATATTAGACGGATGTCAAGCAATTCTAATACTGGATTAAAGGCCAATTCCGTAGGTTTTTTGCCACTTCTCGGGCAGGCCATTGCAATGATATCGCCTCTGGGCGCTGTGGCTGCAACTATGACCGGATCTGCGTCTATTGCACTCGGTTCCTTACCACTTGCATATCTTATCGCAATATTTGCCGTGCTCTTCTGGATAAATACTCCGTATCAATATTCAAAGAAGATCGCCTCTGCAGGAGGGTTCTATTCTTACAATACGGAGGGTGCCGGCACATATTATGGATCCGTCTCTGGCTATATACTCTTCTTCTCCTATTATATGACATACACAAATGCAATACTGTTCATAACTGGCGTATTCATCCCCGGTCTCTTCAGTATATTCTTTGGAATAACGCTTAATGCCTACATATGGGTTCCACTGCTCATAGTATTCGGACTGATAATACTGCTTCCTGCATATCTTGGTGTCGAGGGATCGACCAAATACAGTCTCGCATCCTCAATAATCCAGATCGCTCTGCTCATAATACTTTCTGTGGCCATAATAGTGATCAAAGGGCCAGCAAATACGCTGGAGCCGTTCACACCAAAGCCAGCTGGTGGTTTCGGTCCAGTTTTTGTCGGTATGATCCTGGCAATATTCTCGATGTCGGGTTCTTCCGCGGTTGTTGCGCTTGGTGAGGAGGCGAAGCAGCCAAAGAAGAATATCAGAAATGCCCTTCTCATAAGCTTCCTCATAACCGGAGCTGTCTTTGTCCTGACATCATATGCCCTCACAATAGGCTGGGGACTGAACAACATGGCTAATTTCGCGGCAAACGGAAGTGGACTTGAGTATGGCAATGGTGTACCCGGCATCATAGTTGCGCTCAAATATCTAGGTATGCCAATGGCCATAGCGATGATGATATTTGCAGTAAACAGTCTGTATACCGGATCACTTGCGCCACTGAATAGCGCAGGAAGGATGCTCTATGCCATGGCAAGAGACGGTATCGCGCCTAAGGTCTTCAGCAAGGTCCATGGGAAGAGGAAAACCCCGCATATTGCTCTGATATTCATAGCAGTCTCCGGAATAATCGTTTCTCTCGCAGCGGGGCTAATAATGACCCCATTCTATGGCTTCCTGTATCTCGTAACCGCGTCAGCAGTCGCGCTCTTCATAGGACATATCATGACCGATGTATCGTTGCCAATTGCGTTCAAAAAGTTCAGGGAGTTCAGTGTAGCAAAACATGCAATACTTCCAGCAATATCCATAGTATTGCTGCTCATAGGCATATATTACAGCTTCTTCCCGCCATCCTATCCGACAAACATCGCCATAATATCTGCAGTTATATTCATGATAGCGGTGACAATAGCGCTCAATCTTTATCTGAAGAGAAGAGGGATCAGCTCTGGAGTGAGCGTCAAGGGATCTTCAACAACAGAATGATCCCATTTTTCTAAAATAGCAACATTTTTTTTATTGAATGGGCATACCTTTTCATGGCTGATTACGAAAGGCAGAAGATGAATGCCGCCGTTGAAGCGGCAAGATATGTCAAGGACGGGATGATCATTGGCCTTGGAACCGGAACCACATCATACTACCTGATCAGAGAGCTTGGAAGAAGAGTGAAGGAAAAAGGTCTTCATATAACAGCCGTCTGCACCTCAAAGAGAACCGAAGAACTGGCAAGGGAAAATGGACTCAGCATAACAGACAGTATACAGAGTAACATAGATCTAACCATTGACGGTGCGGATCAGATTAATCTTTACGGCACGCTCATCAAGGGTGGTGGAGGAGCACTTCTTCGGGAAAAAATAGTTGCATACAACAGCAGGGAGATGTATGTTATCGTCGACAGCAGAAAAATAGAAACCGAGCATTTTGGAACCTTTCCGCTTCCAGTAGAGATAGTTCCTTTTCTGCATATGAAGACTGTGGAAAACCTGAAAAATTTTTGTAAGAAAACGGATCTTAGAAGAACGGATAAGGGTGAAATATTCGTCACGGATAACGGCAACTATATCGCCGACATGCACATGGAAAGGATCGAAGATCCGGTCGATCTGGAGCAATCATTGAAATCCATCCCCGGTGTAGTTGAGGTGGGTCTTTTCAATGGAATAGCGAAGAGGATATTCGAAGGCACTGAAAACGGATGCAATATATATAAAATAACACAAAAAGGGATAGAGAAAGAGGAAACTTATTTTGACCATTGAATTGAGCCTATCTTGATACCTCTATCTTTATTCTTACCGGTTCACCATTTATCTCCCATAATTTCATGCCATCTGTTTTATCCAGGATCAGTTTATCGCTCTGCGTCTCCGTTTTTATGTAATCAGAGTGCCTGCTTATCGCATCAACAAAGTCGTCAGAAACATCAAGATACG
Source organism: Thermoplasma sp. Kam2015 (assembly GCF_003205235.1). NCBI lineage: Archaea > Methanobacteriati > Thermoplasmatota > Thermoplasmata > Thermoplasmatales > Thermoplasmataceae > Thermoplasma > Thermoplasma sp. Kam2015. The sequence goes on from NZ_QJSM01000024.1 coordinate 28,325, forward strand.
CTATTATCCTGTCGGTATAGTTCAGGCTCATCTCCTTCCTCATAACCTGAATCCTTCTGACGATCTCTCTTGCCAACCCCTCAAGATAATCATCGCGATCTATATTCTTGTTTATGAAGACATCGATACTATATTTTTCGGTCTGCGAATAGGCATAAGCTGGATCCGGCTGCCTTGATATATCAACCATATCCGGTTCGATCCTGGATCCATCTACCTCGATGAATCCTTTTGCAGCGATCTGATCCTGAACCAGCTTTCCGTCCATGGACCTTATCTTTTCCCTGACAGCGTTTACCTTTGCCCTAAGTACTGGGGCAGCCTTGTCCATCCTCAGATCGGCTGACAGGGTTATCGGTTCCTTTTCCTTCTCTATTATTCGCACATCCTTAGCATTCAGTTCTGATTTGACCACTTCTAGGACGGCCTGATCTATGTCCCCAGCTATGAGTATCTCCTTGAGTGGTTGTCTTCCCTTTATAGAGTTCTCCTGTCTAAGTCTCCTCACAGTCTCTATCACGGAATAAGCTCGATCCATGCCATTTTCCAGTTTCTCATCCACCAGCTTTGGATCAAATTCGGGAAAACTCTCCAGATGGATGCTGTCCATAGATCCTCCAAGGTTCAGATAGATGAAATCTGAGAAGAATGGCGTTATTGGAGCCATAACTGCCACAAATTGCATCATGGCGTAATAAAGCGTAGAATAGGCACTTCGCTTATCTTCATCAAAACCATCTGCCCAGAAACGCCTTCTGGAGAGCCTCAGATAAAAGTTGGATAGATCATCTACGAATTCCATGGCTGATCGTACTACCTCATGGAAATCCAGAGACTCGTATGCTTCTCTGGAAAACTTGATGAAGCTGTTGGTCTTTGATACCATGTATCTATCGAGAGGGTTATTCGATAGCTGAAGACCAGAATATTCAAAGTTATCTATATTCGCGTTGTATGCAAAGAATGAGTATACATTCAGAACCGTCATAAGCGTCTTTCTTGAAACCTCGTCTATTACCTTTTTATCCAGATTCTTTGATTTCCATGGAGCCCCGTACAGGAAGAACAGTCTCAGGGAATCAGGTGGAACCTCATTCAAGAAGTCCAGGGCGTATACAGAGTTTCCCTTGCTCTTGCTCATTTTCCTGCCCTGTTCGTCCAATATGAAGTTTATGGAGAGAGCACTCTCAAAAGCATTCTTATCAAACATTATGGCTGCGATGACATGAAGCACATAGAACCAGCCTCTGGTCTGATCTATGGCTTCAGTTATGAATGATACGGGAACATCCGTTTCTGGATCGAAATTTCCCTCAAACGGATAATGCGATGCCGCATATGTTGCACTTCCAGAATCAAACCATGTGTCTATGACGTATGGTTCCCTGGTCATCTCCTCCCCGCAGGTCGGGCATCTGAATTTGACACCATCTATGTAGGGCCTGTGCAGATCCGCTGGAACATTTCCTCCAAGATCCTCGATCTCCTTTCTGCTGCCCACAAACACCACATGTCCGTTCTTGCATCTCCACGCCGGCAATGGGGTACCCCAGAATCTGTCACGACTCAGATTCCAGTCCTTGGCTTCACCAAGGAAGTTACCGAACCTTCCATGTTTTAGATATTCTGGCTTCCAGTTTATCCTCTCATTGTATTCCACCAGTTTATCCCTGATCCTGGATACCGCTATGAACCATGCGTCAAGTGGATAATAGAGCAGCGGCGTATCGCACCTGTAGCAGAATGGATAGCTGTGTTCATACTTTTCACTCTTTATCAGCAACTGATTCTTTTTCAGATACACTATTATCTCGTCGTTTGCATCGCGGACAAACTTTCCATTCCAAGGCAATCTTTCATCCGCGAATCTACCATTCTTGTCAACCGGGTTAAGGATCTCAACGCCCTCCGACTTGCCTATCTGATAATCATCAGCACCGAAAGCTGGAGCAGCATGGACTATTCCAGATCCATCCTCTGACGTGACGAAGGATCCAGCGACAACCTTCATCGTTCCCTTGGGTGGATCGAGAAACGGCATGAGCTGTATATATCTCTTTCCAACGAGATCTTTGCCCTTCAATCTGCGCAACTCTTTATAATCTTTGAATATAGACGAGGTCCTTGAGGTTGCAACGTAATATTTGAGACCCTGAACCTCAACAAGCGAGTATTCCATCTCTGGATTGACAACAAGGAACTCATTTGAAGGGAGTGTCCACGGTGTAGTTGTCCAAGCTACAAAATATGTGTTTTCCTCATCGGCGGACTTGAACCTTACATAGACCGAAGGATCCTTAACATCCTTGTATCCCTGAGCGACCTCATGAGAACTCAGGCTGGTCTCGCATCGAGGGCAGTAAGGTACAACCGTATAGTCCTTGTACAGAAGCCCGCTCTCATACATCGTTTTAAGGGCAAACCATTCGCTCTCTATATAATCATTTCTGAGCGTTATATAATCTCCGTTATGATCTATGGAAAAACCGAGCAGATCATCAACCTGCTTCCATTCGTCTATGTACCTGAATATGCTCTCCCTGCAGTATTCATTGAATTTTTCTACTCCAAAATTTATTATTTCAGATTTTGTGTGGAATCCGAAATGCTTCTCTGCCTCAAGCTCCACTGGCAACCCATGACAGTCCCATCCGCCGACCCTGCGGTATATCTTATGATCTGTCATGGTATTGAATCTGAGAACAATATCCTTTATCGTTCTGGTCATTGCATGACCTATGTGAGGCCTTCCGTTGGCCGTTGGCGGGCCTTCAAGAAATACAAATTTCCTGCTGCCATCTTTTGATAAAATCTTATTCAGTATATCCTTATCCTTCCAGTATCCCCTTATTTCAGCATCTATGTCCTTTAACGTCAGCCCAGGCTCAATCTGCTTAAATCTTAAGGATTGCATTCTTTACCTTAATAAACAACCTTATATATGCTTTTACCGATTGTATTCGATATAATCTCCTTATCGAACTTTGCAACTTTCTTGTTTATGTGGCTATAAGGAACATCGCACCTCAGATATTGATCTTATTGTGGAAGGAAAAATTTGTTAATACCATGCATATCATTGATCGATGAAGTTTCTCGCCTATTTCGGTCATCTGAACATAGACGTTCTTATTCATGTTGATTCAATTCCAAGGGAGGGATCCGTGAACGTTAAGGATCTGTCCCAGCGTTTTGGAGGTACCGCTGGAAACTTTGCAATGATCGCCAAGAGGATGAATATTCCATTCGATGTATACTCTGCCATAGGGATGAAGACGCATACCGAATACTATCACAAGCTGATGGAGATGGGCATAAACACGGATCATATAGAGAGATACGAAAATGAAAGCGGTCCAATATGCTATATAGCATCGGATGGAAAAAAGCAGGTGGCGTTTATGCATCAGGGGCCGATTGAGAGATGGGAACCGGCCATAAAGGATGAATACGAATTCGTTCATTTCAGCACCGGTCCAAAATATCTCGAACTCGCAAAATCTACCAGATCGAAAATAGTCTTTGATCCGTCGCAGGAGATTGGAAAATATTCCGCTGATGAACTGATTGAATTTTATGAACGTTCCTACATCTCAATATTCAATGAACATGAATTCAAGGTATTCAGGGAGAAGACCGGTATAAAGCCTACAAAGAACATAACCATAGTGACATCCGGCGAGATGGGATCCAATCTATACGCAGAGGGGAAGAAAATCAACTTCCCTGCAATACCTTCTAATGGCGATACCGTTGGAGCCGGTGATTCCTTCCGCGCCGGAATCTATCTCGCCCTCTACCTGCACAGGAGCATCGAAAGGGGCATGATATATGGCACAATAATAGCGCATCATGCGATAGACGAAGGCATACAGAATTTTTCCATAGGCATAGATGATCTTGAGAGAGAATCAGAGAACTATAGACGAATGTTTCTGACCAAGAAATAATGAAATTTCAGACTCAACGATCAAAGAAACCAAAAACAGGAAAACAATTTTATCGGTATTAGCGTTGTACGGAAGATGATATACGAATTCGAGGGAAGAATACCGGATATAGATCCCACTGCATACGTCAGCGAAAATGCAACAGTCATTGGAAAGGTTAAGATCGGCAAGGAGGTCTGGATTGGCCCGGGAGCAGTATTACGTGGAGATTATGGAGAGATTGAAGTCGGGGATTATTCAGCTATAGAAGATAACTGCGTAATACATGCCAGGCCTGGGGAGAAGACGTTCATCGGTCAGCACGTGACGATTGGGCATCTATCAGTTATCCATACCGGAAGGATAAGGGACTGGGCCGTAATAGGAATGGGATCAACCGTTTCTGACTTCGCAGTCGTTGGTGTATGGGCTGCCATCGGTGAAGGCGCCGTGGTGAAAAACAGACAGGAGATACCGGATGAGGCCATAGCGGTTGGTGTTCCGGCCAAGGTTATAGGTAAGATAGACGAAGACTACAAAAAACTCTGGACAGATTACAAGCACAACTATAACACCTTCAGCTCAAGGTACAAGACGAATCTAAAGATTATGAGGAAGCCTTGAGAAATCTGTTCCCATGAGCGATGATCAAAAAACCTGTTTCAAATATTTTATATAATATCATATATAATGTCTCCATAAGGAAAACTCTCAGACATAACATAAGCAAAAAAGCAGAGAAAGTTGATGCTATGCTTAAGCATAAGATGATCGATTTATCTGAAATATCTTCGCTTGTACAGTGTATTCCTAAAGGCGCCCTACGTTGATCTCTGCAGACGTGCATCGTCGCCCTGGCCTCATTCCGACCGATCACATCTTCTTCAAATTCATGTTTTGATCTCAGCTCTTGCTGATTTTTGAATGATGATAGAATAATTATCGACAAGTTTTATTACAGATCATCGATAGGCATACATGGAATTACCTATTGAGGAAATCAGAATAAGGAAAATACTGGATTCGAGGGGGAACTTTACCGTTGAGGCTGATGTTACTGTTCCGAACGGGTTCGGAAGGACATCAGCACCTGCTGGAGCAAGCACGGGTGAAACAGAGGTCATTGCCTTTTCAAAATCCGGTATTGATGCATCCATACAGTTCTTTGAAACTAAGGTGAAAAGATCTCTCATAGGATTCAACGCGCTGGATCAGTCCGGCTTTGACAGACTTATCACCGAGATCGATGGTTCAGATAATTTCTCAAATCTTGGAGGAAACCTCGCTACGGTTCTTTCCATATCAGTTGCAAAGGCTGTATCTCAAAGTCTCGGAATACCATTATATAGATATGTTGGTGGGATTAGGAGCACTATACCGCGCCCCATGGGCAACGTCATTGGTGGCGGTAAGCATGCCCGAAATGGAACATCTATACAGGAGTTTCTCGTCTCTGCTCAAGCAGATACATTCCTGGAATCTGCCTATATAAACGTGCTTGTACACAGACGGATTGGCGACATGCTTTCAGATAGATTTAAGGATATAAGCATCGGCGTCGGGGATGAGAGGGCCTGGAGCGTTAATCTTTCAGACGATGAGGCCTTCGAAATACTGAACGAGGCAGTCAAGGAGATCTCGTCGGAGAAGAAGGTCAAGATATACACGGGAGTAGACTTTGCCGCGGATTCGCTGTATGAAAACGGAAAGTATGTTTACAAACACATCACAAGGAGCAGAGATGAGCAGATCGATTACGCTATCTCAGTATCTAAGGATTTTGGAGTTTACTATATCGAGGATCCCATGTACGATACTGATTTTGATGGTTTTGCTGAGATCACATCCAAGGTTGGAGACAGGAGCCTGATAGTGGGGGATGATCTGTACACAACAAATCCAGAGAGGATAAAGAAAGGCGTTGAAAAGAGATCGACAAATGCAGTCCTGATAAAGGTCAATCAGATAGGTACGCTGACTGCCGCGAGAGAGGCTGTTGCCGTGGCTACCTTCGCTGGCATGAAGAACATCGTGAGCCACAGATCCGGAGAAACCACCGATGATTTCCTCGCTCATCTGTCAGTGGCATTTGGATCTACGTTTGTGAAGACTGGCGTTATCGGTGGAGAGAGAGTTGCGAAACTGAACGAAATAGCGAGGATAGAGGAATGCTTAACATCATAGGCATAGGCCTAAGGGGAACTGGCAGCATCACCTTCGATGAGTTCGATGCGCTGAGGACAAGCGATCTGGTCTACATCGATCAGTACACATCGATCGGACAGCCAGGACTGGTGAAAAAGATCAGCTCCATGCTGGATCGTGAAGTCATACCTTTGAACAGAGAGGATCTGGAGAACGGCAGCATACTCAAGCCTGCTATGGACAAGAATGTGAGTTTAATCGTCATAGGGGACCCCCTGATGGCCACCACTCACAATGAGATCAGATTCGAAGCTCTGAACAGGGGAATCAAGGTCAGGCTATTTGAAAATGCTTCGATAATCAATACTGCCGTGGGCAAAGCCGGCCTCATGATCTACAAGGTCGCTCCACCAGTTTCACTTCCCAAGGTAAATGAGAAATTCTTTCCAATGAGCGTCATAGACAAGATCAAGAGAAATCTTGAAATCGGACTCCATACACCGCTTCTTATAGACCTTGATGGGACCGAGAATATCCCGCTGCATGATGCCATAGAATCGCTCATTGAGATGCAGAACAGGAGAGGATATGAAGGACTGATCGATGAGGTCTGCATCCTCTCCCGCGTATCGTTTCAGGACGAGAGGATCATATTTGGGAAGATAGATGATGTGATGCATGAGAATGCCGCATCTCCATATATGATCATAATTCTTGCATCACTGGACGATAACGAAAGAAGATTTCTTTCTGCCTTTTCCAGATCATCAATGAAAGAATGAGAAATTTATTGATACCGTCTTAGACTTTAGAAATTCCATTATGCGAATATTTTTCATAAGAAAAAATTTAAGTTATGAAGTAATCATCGCCTATGGTATATAAGAGGGTGTCTATTTCAACAAAAATCTTTGAGAACACAAACGCCATTGTGGCATGGGTTTCTGGAAGACCAGTTCTCCTGTCCAGATTCGAAGGCAAATACTATGCCATGGATGCTGTATGCGGCCATATGGGCTGTGCAATACTCGATAAGGTCGAAGGCAAGGAGGCAGTATGCCCTGCACATAAAGCCAGATATGACATCACCACCGGAAAGAAAACTGCAGACGCCATGATCAGGCCAGATGTGAAATGCGAATATGATGGATCTGGAGAAACACTTAAGATATATCCTGTCAGGGAAAATGAAGGTTTCCTGGAGATTGATGTCTCATAAACCTGACGCGCACTACCATAAATTAGGATCTTCCTTTCAGCGAAAAGACCTATGCCTTTCCAGACATCCGTACAGGCCCCACATCGTGATGTCCACAGGCGTGGATTCGGATCTCAGCGATTTTACTTAAGTATCATCCATCTGGTTATCGTGGATGATGCAAAAAATTTAGAAACGCAATTTATAAATCTCTCCATTGAGGGGAGTCCGTACATCTAATGTCCGAAGAAAGAATTTTACTGCTTTCGCCAAACCCCTGACTTCTCTTTAACCTTTATCCAAACCGTTTCATCTTGTTGGACCAGATACCTGTTGATGCGGCAAGATCATGATTCTGATATCAAGTCGAAGCGTGCGGATAGTATCTGTGTATAAATTTTGATATAGGAATCTGATATCGCGCCATTCAAATGAAGCCGTCATATTTGTGGGACCCCAATAGGATCTGCCATCATCAAGGATCTCTGTCACCTTTTCTCTCTTCAGGGAATTTCTCCCTGCTCAATTGGAATTTTGAAATGGCGGCCAGGAATTCTTCTGTTCCAATTCTTGGATCGAGCCCGGAAAGAAGATCACGTTTGCTTGCAATACTGTCCTCCACGAAAGCTTCTGGTATGCCCTTCAGTCCAGCAATCTTCTTGATCGCGTAGCTCACACCCGATGCCTGATAGCCAGCGGCAGAATATTCGTATACATTGTTCAGAAGGATCCCGTCATCCATATGGATCTCAGAGACCTTACCGACATAGCGCCTTGCATCATTTCTCATCTCAACTATGATGTCAACGTTCATCAGGCTTGATTCCGGAATGGACAATGGAGGTGATCTGAGCCGCCGGATAAGTCCGACCGGGCTTCCAGAATGCACCGTTGTTATTCCCTTGCGACCGGAGGCCAGATAGTTGAAGAAGGTGTTTATATCGTTTCCTCTGATCTCTCCGGCAATTAGATAATCCGGGTTCCTGTAATGGATTATATCGATTATGGACTGCATGGATAGATCCTCTATCCCAGGCTTCGGCTGAAGCAGCATCATATTTTTACCCTTCAGATTGAGCTCATGCGTGTCTTCGATGATCGTCACATTCGTAAGCGGATCTAAGAACATGGCAATTGCGTTGAGAAATGTGGTCTTCCCGCTTGCGGTCGAACCGGTTATTATTATATTCAATCTTGATTCTATGGCCTCCCAGATATACGCCATAACTTCAGGGGATATGGTGCCATTCCCTATCAGGTTTGCAGGATTGTATGGGTTAGATCTGAGTTTTCTTATGGATATTGTTGGCCTGGCCACGTCATGATGCACTATGTTGATCCTCAGATTTCCGAATGAAATGTCCACTATGGGATTGTAAACCGAGAGCGTCTTTCCAGATCTCTGGGCAAGATGCTTTGCGAATCTTCCAGCTTCATACTCGGTGAAGAATATGTCTGTACGCATGCTGCCGAGCGTCCTGTGGTATATGTAGACATAGTTCTCAGGCAGTACCGTTATATCTTCTATGTCAGGATCTTCCACAAGCGGTTCAACCTTTCCCATACGGTTGATGTAGTCATCAACAAATCTCTCGATCTGCGATCTTGTTATGGCATCTATGTTGTTCTGTGCAGAAAAAACATCAAGCGATATCTCATGGGCACTGCTCAGATAACGCAAAGCCATTATTGCGATATCATCCGAATATTTGCCCTTGACCTGGTAAACACTCATAGCGATCCCGCCAGAAGAAGGAGGAGCCCCGTCACAAGACTAAGTATGCCAGCGTACAGCGACCCCGGTATGATATTGTCATAACGCACTATTCCAAGATATAAACCAGTGGCATAAGATTGGGCTAAGAGGATTATGGAAGAAAGAAAGACCATACCGTGACCATTGGAACGAAGGAAGTAGAAATCAACTATCACCATCACCAGTACGAATATGAGGAAGGATCCTATCACGAGACCAACATAGTTTTCTGAGGTCTGTATAACATTCTTCAGCCTTGTGGACCTCTCGTTCATGTAGGTTGAGAGGAACTGCAGTGTCTCGCCTGCTTTTCCAGTATTGTCAGCATTCTTCAATACAGCCGAGACAAGGGCAAGATCCGGCGATGAACTGCCTTCAAGATAATTAGATACCTCCTCTATCGTGTTTCCATTCTTCATCATCTCGATGGCTTTTTCCACCTCCTTTCTGATCGGCCCAAGATCTTCATTTTTTATCATGCGCAAAACCGAATAGAGGGAGAGTCCGTAGCTCGAGTAACCTGAAAGATCCCTGACAAGCGAGGGAACCTGCATATTCTTTGACTCGATGTTCTTTGCAGTATCTATGAAACCTGCGCCTACGAATATCATAACGGCCGAAAACAGGAATATTATCGTTATTATGAGATTCTTAAGTATACCACCCATGACGACTCCGATGAGTGCTATTATGGCTGAATAGATCCATCTGTTCATACTTCACCCCTTATCCTCTCAGTGAAATACCCTATCACTATGGCTGTGGACACCAGCAACAGCATAGATATTGCAAAGAACAGTACTGAGCTGTTTCTTATTGATATTATTGATCCGGTGAGGTAGAGCAGTATTGGGAATGCTATGGCGACGGCCACATAGCTCTCAGCGGCCAGACCAAGAGAATCTAGAGAGAGCTTCGATCTGTTCTCTTGAATTCTCCTGTAATACTCAAGACGATCCCTCAGAAATGCTGTTAGATCTGAATTGAGAAGGATCGAGAGTCTTATCCCGGAGACAAACCTTGAAAAATCGGGCGAAGCGCTCACCTTCTCGCTGCGTTCCAGCGCGCTCAGAAAATCATAACCCATCGCGAACATGAAGGAGTTTACCCTCTGCGATTCCTTTGCGAATTCCCCGAGTTCCTTTATCCCAGCAAGCTCCCTGATCATAGAATCTGCCGACACCCCTGAAAGCGAGAGACTATAAGCGATGGCCAGGGCGTCCGGCATAACATACTCCACGCCGTGCTTTATCTCCTTCACCCTGATCTCTGGCAGCGTGAAGAGGTAATAGATAGCTATCGCATATATCAGAAAAGCGGCGGATGAGATCATCACCCAGAATGCATGCGCAAAAAAATATGACAATAGGGCAACTAGGACTATCAATATCGCTCCCCCAATGGCATATTCATAGGCTGATATCAGGTATGTCATTGCCCCTGCATTCATCCTGGCCTTCACCATCAGATCCTCGTACTTCTTCACGGTTGCCTTGGGTATGATGCGTGCGATGCTTCCATCTATAGCCGACCTGACGCCTGCATATCTGATCATGTCCTGCCCTCCGCATAATTCCTGATCCGATCATCAAGCAGCGCTTTGAATTCAGCTTCTCCAATGGATCTCGCCATCCGCCTGTATATGCCGCTATATCCACTGAATATCAGATCCCTGTTCTCATTGGCCCTGAACGGAACGTTATATAAAACCTCGGATCCCTCTATCCTATCATACTCATAAATTGAATGAACGTACTGCCCGTCCTCTGAGAGCTGTATGACGATATCGAACAATGATATCATATCTCGCGAAAGTCCAGTTGACGGATCAGAAAATAGCGATGACAGATTTTCTATATTATCGATATCCATAGCCGATATTGTAGTATGCCCTGTTGTGATTGCCTGCACAGCTGTAGGAAGATCTTGCGCTGTGAGACCGTTTACGATTATGAAATCCGGCCTCTGCCTCATGGCTGTGTTTATGAGATCAACCTTGCTGATCTCCATATTGAAGACTGTCTTTTCCCTGGGACTCATATATATTACGTTCCTTGGAGACTCGTATCTACCATTTTCGCCTATGTATGCGATCTTCTTTTCAACGCTTATCATCCCTATCAGATAATAGATTATCGATATCTTCATCGGCGTCTCCGGTCCTATGATGACGATCGATCTCATATTCTCAAGGGCTATGCTAAGATAGACGGAGACCTGAGGACTCTTCATCCTTGACATCATTTCAGGTTCTGAAACGGCGCGCCTGCGTTCCAGATATACTGAAGATCCCATTGGCGTGACATCGTCACCGAACGTGACTAAAGCCTTGAAATTCTGAAAGGTTCCATAGGCAATCGGGCTGCCACTCGATATCTTCTTACCCATCATCTGCGAGATTCTGATGGCTATGGAATCCAGATCCTCACGGTTCAATATTATATTGGTCTCGTAGTAGTGCCCGCCCGCCTGAACTATCACAGGACTGTCATAGCCATTTGCTATGATCTTCTCTATCCCATCGTTTATGTACAGCGGATAGATTTTTCTGAGACCGGATAGATATCTATTGATGAAATAATCCAGAACGAAAGGATCCCTTATCCGGTAGATGTTCCTGTATCTCGCAGTGATCTCCCTCAGATTCCATTGTGATATCTCTCCAGAGATCGACGTTATTTCATTTATCACCATCCTTATTGCATCCCTGACGTTCTGTCCCATGTCAGGCTCCACTATACGCATATAATCCTCAGATTCAATAGAATAACGTATGCCCTCCTCACTGCGATATTGAGCCTGCACGGAATGAAATCCCACGTACCGGATTTTAAACTTTATCCGATCGGAAGGTTTTTCGCATGTGATCTACGCCCGACCTGAATCTTCAAACTTTCTTTCAGCGAAGAGATATCTGCATGCACTATGATAAGCTGGAAAAGCGCTGTATCGTAATATCCACAAGCATACGTTAGAACCGCGTCGGTATCATTCTTACAAATTTTGCAAAGTTTGTATTGATCATTCCATCTCATAGAAAGATCGTAAACCTGATCGCTGAGGGTGGGAGTCCTGCTGTTTTTGTAAAACAGCGACCTTTTTCGACAAAATATACTACCTTTCTGATCCGTTCTCAGAACCGGGCAGGAAAATATTTCTTATTATGGGTGTGTAGATCGTCTGAAGGACTATGGAGAACAGAACAACGAAGAGAGCCGAAACGCTTATCAGCGGACCCCATGTCACAAGAACTGGGATATTATATTCGATTCCGACCACATAGGGCAACGTAGACAGGACCACGGGTACGACTCCACGGGGGCCAACAAGCGATATGAAAGCGACAACCTTGTAATATCCTTTCATGCGTGGTTTTCCGAGATCGGCTATTCTTATGCTTGGGAAGACGGCCAGTGGACGCACGAGAAATATGAGCAGCATTGTGAGCACAAGCCCAAGAAGAAGGTATGCTATGATCTCGGACAGGGTGAAGGAGGATCCTATCAGTATGAAGATAACAGCGGCGCTGAGAAAGGATAAACTTTCCTGGAAGTTCTGTTCCCTTGACCAGAATATGTTTTTATCAGAAAAATTGCCCACTATTGCACCGGTAGCTATTATGGCCGGGAATGGGGTTATTGAGAGACTCTCAAACACCGTGAACTCGAATATGACGAGACCGAGAAGCATCGCGGTAAGATAATTTTCAAACTTTATCCTCCTATCAAGGTATATCACCGCAAAGCCTATGGCTATACCAACAACCGAAGGTACAGCCACCTGAATTATGAAGTAGAAGAAAACAGATGGGTAGAAGGAAATTATCTTCACCATTGATGAAAACAGGGAGACGTATGACGAATCCGGCGCCAGCAGCGCAATTCCGACAGATACAAGTATTATACCAACCGGATCATTGAAAAGGCTTTCTCCAACCAGTATCTCTGATATATCCTCAGAAACTTTGACCCTCTTGAACAGGGGGATCAGAGTGACAGGATCAGTTGGAGAGACTATCGCACCAAACAGGAAACCGATGATGATCGGCGCACCAGTCAGCAGTGTGAATACAGCACCCGCCACTATGGCCGTTATGATTACTCCTATCGTATCCAGAGACGCTATCCTGTAAAACTCGCTTTTGAGAACCTTCAAATTCATATTATGGCTTTCGCTGTACAGTATTATCACTAGGCCCATCATTCCCAGACCTACGCCGGCGAATGATGAGAATAGATAAACGGAAAACCCTGGGCTTATGAGATGCAGTATCGGCCCGATTATTATTCCAAGGAAAACAAGTATTGGTATCTCAACAACGGACATCTTCCTCGAGATGGGCAGAGCCATGGCTCCCAAAACGAGAATCAGGCTCACGTCGAGATAATAACCAAAGGGGAAGATGGCCGTCATCAATCATCATTTTTCCAATGAATATGGCATCGTTCTCTTATGATCAGACGATCTGTGCATTTCCATTATCTTCTTGTACTCAGGTTTCTCCGTGAAAGTTCCTCTATCGAATATATCCATGAGTATCTCGTCCATCTCGTTGTACGATAAGCCAATCTCTCCTTCATCTGTCTGCCCTTCCCAGAGACCGGCAGTCGGCTTCTTTTTAATTATTGATTCTGGTATGCCAAGTATTCCAGCGATTGCATATACGTCTCTTTTATACAGATGCTCTATCGGCTCCACATCGCAGCCTCCGTCTCCATATTTTGTGAAATATCCGAGCAGGAGCTCTGTCCTGTTTGTTGTACCGATAACCAGTCCCTTGCTTATATTGGCAAAGTAATAGAGTATGATCATTCGTGTTCTAGATTTTATATTACCTATGGCGGATCTGTCCGTTGCCGCCAGTGTTTCGACAAAGGAATCGACCATCGGATCTATCCTGACCTGCCTGTAAGTTAGGCCGAGACCTTCGGTCAGTTTCTTTACGTCATCATAATCGGACTGCGGTGTATTCCTATCCGGCATGAAAACCGCTATTATCCTCTCCTTGGGTATCGATCTTGCAAGAAGGGCAAGAGTGACGGAACTGTCAATACCTCCACTTATTCCTATTACGGCATTCTTATCCTGAAGAATCTTTCTGAGAAAATCAGAGATTCTCTCAATTTCCTGCATATACTCGGGCATACGGATAAACGTATTACAAATTAATTATAAAACTTCGTTGTCTTGCGCTGGAATTTCATTCGCATGTCATTTTCATGAAAAATCATTTCATCATTTTTTGAAACTCTGCAGCCCTGACAACATTTTCCAGAATATTTGTGGCAGTTATTGGGCCTACCCCTCCCGGTACAGGCGTTACAGCTTCCACATGTTTGGATACATCCTCGAAATCGGCATCGCCAACCACCCTATCGTTCACATAGTTTATGCCAACGTCTACAACCACTGAATCACCTGAAACCATACTGCCGTTCAAGAAACCAGGCCTTCCCACTGCGACGACCACAACCTTTGCATTCTTTGTGTATGCAGCTATATTCTGGGTCTTGCTGTGGCATACAGATACAGTATAATTACGGTTCAGCAGCATCATGGAGAGTGGCCTGCCAACCACAGGAGATCTGTTAATCACCGTAACGGTTGTCTCATGGTATCCATAATGGTCAAGTATATCGATCACAGCCCTCGGTGTGGCTGGAACCAGAAATTCGCGATTTAGAGCGATCAACCCCTGATTGTATGGAGATAGGGCATCAACGTCCTTGTAGTAGGGTATTTCTTTGACTATCTCGTAATAATCAAAACCCTTTGGTAACGGATTTTCTATCATGAGGCCATTTATAGTCGGATCGGCTGCGATATCCTTTATCCTTCTCAAAAGATCTGATACGGAGATTTCATCGTATCTTTCAAGATCGACATCAATGCCTATCTTCTTTCCCCGCCTGATCTTTGCCCTCGCATATATTGATGCTGCCTCGTCGTTTCCTATCTGAATTAACTTAAGTGATGGTTCAAGGCCAAGGTTCTCTATCCTAGCCCGTAGATCGTTCGCCTTCTTCTCCGCTATCTCCTCTCCAGAGAGTATCCTCACTGCCACTTAATCACCGTTTTGATCTCACCATGCGGCTTCTGGAAGAATATGTTTGTCTCGGAGGGTTTTGCCTCATATGTTATCATGTTCTTCATTGCATCAGGATGCCTCCTGTTCCAGTTGCTCAGGGATTGCAGTGCCTGGACATAATGTATCTTGGCGGCATCAACGGATCCGGCTATGGTTATGTTCCTCTCAACTATGTAGTCTATGTCCTCTCCATCTACAGGATAGCCCGGAGCCTTGCCGTTTGTTCCAAACAGTATTACGATGCCATTATTGTTGACCTTTTTGATGAATTTGAAGACGGTCGCTGGATCCCCGCTTGTGTCAACGAGAAGATCTATCTTTTCAGGCATATCCTTGAGGTAGTTTGCGAAGCTAACCCCAAACTCATCCATCATCTTAAGCTTGTTCTCTGTCTCGTCGTGTCTGTTCACCATTGTGACGTCGAAGCCACGGTCTACGCCTGCGAATGAATAGAGAAAGGCCTCGCTACCGCTACCTATTATGACCATCCTCTTACCTATGAGGGTGGAATCTTCACCGAAGAAGATGGATCTCTTGGATACGACATCGAAAACCTCGAAGGCTTTCATCACATTCTTCAGCGGTTCAGTGAGCACTGCTATTTTGCCAAGATCCGGATCTTCTACCTTTACAAGGTATTCTATATCATCGTACAGGACATCGCGCATGAAGCCATGAAGGCCAGTTATACCTGCCTCGTGTTTGTCAGGATCGCCTATTGAACAGTTGTCCTGCCTGCCAATTCTGCAGTTGATGCACTTCCCCGGTCTGCGTACCAATGGCACTACCAGATCGCCTTTCTTTATGTAGTCGTTATCCTTAACCTCATCGACACGCAGCAACGCCTCATGGCCAAGAACGAGAAAATTCTGGCCCTCAGGATTGTAGGCAAATGAAAGTGCACCCGCCACCTCTCCTCTGTCCGTACCGCATATCCCGATGTAGACAGGAGAAAGTTTTGCATCGTAATGTTCTGGCTCAGGTAAATCCACGCTAGTGTATTTGACGCCACCCTTTGGAGCGTCAGTCACTATGGCTTTCTGTTCTGACATAGATGCGGAAATATAAGATATTATTAATTAGTTTCTAGGGAATTACGGATTTCGAAATAATACCATGAGATCTCATTAGGTATACATCATCGATCATTGCATAACTGGAATCTGCTCTAGAAAGCCTAGAGCACACTTCAATGTAATGTATTCGCTGACTGGTTCTATCCATTACCAAAGAATTAACCTGAAAATGCTGGTTCCTGTAAATGCACGCCAATTTGCCCGATGATCCCGATCGGAGGGTTTATTGCAATGAAAGCATAACCATGCTTGATGTATGCCAATTCAGGAACCTTTAAGATCTCCGGGATAAATCGCTGCAATGCCCAAGAAGGTACCTTTTCATATTCAGATCCATGCGATACCTCGCTTGGTATAGCTAGGGCGTTTATATTTCTTAAATCACATAAGTTAAATCGCAGATCTATGAAGAACCTTCATACAAATTTATATTGTTTCAATTCACACGCTGGTGATGCTCATGAAAACTAAGATAGTTGCCACCATAGGGCCTGCGAGCAGATCAGCGGACATCCTGAAGGGGATGATGGAAAACGGATTATCGCTAATAAGAATCAATTCTGCACATGCAGATATCAAGGATGTGGGCGAAATAACGAAGCTGGTCAGATCCCTGGACAGGAACGTTGGTGTCATGATAGATCTCAAGGGCCCTGAACTCAGGACTGGCGAATTCAATGGAGGAATGCTGCGTATAGTATCCGGAACCAATTATGTCATGGGCAAAGATCTGGTACTCAACAACATGAATGCGCTATCAGCTGTTCAGGTCGGTGACAAGATACTGATGAGTGATGGTGAGGTATCTTTTGAGGTTGTAAAGACAGATCCATTCACGATAGAGGCTCTGAACGACGGTGTTCTTAGAGACAGAAGCAGGGTCAACATCCCCGGCCGCTTCATAGAACTTGGTACCATAACGGATAGAGACAGATCGTTCATCAAGGAAGGGATCAGCCAGGGCGTCGACTTCTTCGCACTTTCATTTGTTCAGAAATCAGATAATGTAGATGAACTCAGGGATTTCGTCATGGACAGCGGTGGGGATCAGTATATAATATCGAAGATAGAGACAAAGAGCGGGCTAGACAACATAGAGGATATTGTCAGATCTTCCGATGGGATAATGGTTGCACGCGGCGACCTTGGAGTTGAACTGCCCTTGAAGGAAGTAGTTCTGGCTCAGAAAAGGATCATAAAGATAGCGCATGAGGATGGAGACTTCACAATAGTTGCCACTCAGGTTCTTGAATCTATGGTTAACAACAGTTCGCCCACCAGAGCGGAGATATCCGATATAACAAACGCCATAATCGACAACGCAGACGCCATAATGTTATCTGAAGAAAGTGCCATAGGAAAGTACCCAGTTCAGGCAGTCAGAACCCTGAAGGAAGTCTCGGATTACGTTGAGGAACGCGTTTCCTTTGATTCGTCTTATTATTTCAAGGGAAACACAATTGCCTACTCTGTGGCGAGGGCCGCAAAAATACTATCTGACGACATTAAGAGTGACGGTATAGTCGCTCTGACGCATACCGGATCAACAGTGAGAATGATATCATCGCTGAGGCCGAAGGCCATGGTCTATGCAGCCACGGTAAGCGACAATCTTGCAAGGAAACTGAACATCTACTTTGGAGTTATGCCCATGCACATGGAGGGCGACGCCGAGAAACTTACCTTCCCTGAGGTCATGGATCATATAGTGAGATCGGGACAGTTTGCCGACGGGAGCAAGCTGGTCATAACCAGTGGCGATCCATATTTCACCTTCGGTGGTACGAACGACGTCAAGGTAGCCGTGGTGGGTAAATTCATAGGAAGGGGTTATTCATTTGGTGACAGCATCAACGGAACGGCAACCTACAGCGGAAATGGCGACATCCTTGTGGTTGAAGATGGGAAGATCCCAGATAAAAACTTCAAAGCGTTCATCTTCACGGTGGATCCAAAACCCTCGGTAATCGGTTCTCTCAATGGAAAGACTATCGTCACAAAAACGAGACTGGTGAGAAAGATCCTGGAGGGAGAGCACATATATATCGATGGAAATACGGGCATAATACTGACATCATCACAGCGCTGATCAATGGATATTTCTGTGTTTAGGCAGAGAGATCAGCCTCCGGCAACTGGAGGGAATAGGTCTATGCGATCATCGTCCTTGATCTCAGTATCTAGTCCCTTGATGGTTGTGATGTTTTCCCCGTTCACAAGTATTATCACATTTTTGAAAAGGCTCTGACCGTCATACATTTGCTTTCTGAAATCCTCTCCGTATTCTTCATTCAATTTTTCAAGGAGATCAGATACGGTATCCACCCCATCTATTGTTTCTTCCTTCTTTTTTGTAACTGGCCTGAGCGTTGCATAATATCTTACGGTAACCATGGTATAACGATATATTTGTGTTATTTAAGCATGCAAGTTTCTCAATAAACCGCCCGGGTCAGCTCTAGTTTCATCATGAATTCAGGGATCCATTCTAGATTATGGTGATTAGAGTAACGCAATAGATTCGGGCTTTTACAAAAAATGGGCAAGAAATATCTAGGCCTTAGCGAGGTGAGCATGCCCGCTTCCCTATGAAGGCGCTGGAAAGCATTAGCGAATTATATACGATCATTGAAGTATAATATCCCACCTCAGTTAATCTACCGGCATATTCGACGTTTCCTTCAAGATCTGCGACAAAGATGGATACAGTATCTGTCGACGTGCCCGGACATGGTTTTCCAGTTCTAGCGTCCAGTATCTTCGCATCGTTCATGAACTGCGCCTTTCCTTCGACGATGGACTGCATCAGATTCACCATGGCGGAGGCATTGAGTGAAATGTCCGTGATCACAGCTATGTTCACGGTTCCTGGCTTGCCCAATGGATTGCCTATTGATAGTGCGTTGTCGAAGCCCGCGGTCAGAAAGAGATCGATAAAACGGCCGTTTATGTTCTTCGACATATACACATATTTTGTGACAGCGGCCGCAGTTAGAGTCACTACCGTTCCTCTTTCATCCATCTTGTTTGAAATCAGAAAATTTTCAACTTCCGTCCTTACCGGTCCCCTGTAGTCATGATCTACATGCCTGTTTATGTACCTAGATCTGAATCCGAAACCTCCATTAAATGGTGCGGAACTGAGAGCCTTTACATCATGCTCAAAATCGATGAGATAATAATCGCCCTGTTCAATAAATCTGTAAGGTTTATCGTCCATGATGTCAAC
Organism: Thermoplasma sp. Kam2015; assembly: GCF_003205235.1. NCBI lineage: Archaea > Methanobacteriati > Thermoplasmatota > Thermoplasmata > Thermoplasmatales > Thermoplasmataceae > Thermoplasma > Thermoplasma sp. Kam2015. Next base: position 47,746 of record NZ_QJSM01000024.1, read on the forward strand.
CAAATAATGATGTTGAAAATAAAGAATTCATTCAAAGCCACTGGAGGGCATCGATCCCCCGACCTGCTGATTACGAATCAGCTGCTCTACCGACTGAGCTACAGTGGCATTTCCAACAACGGGCATCTACTACGAATCGCATACATTGATCCTTACATATTTTATGGAGAGGAAAGCGAAAGCCTCGATGCCTTGCAGTTGAATTGTTAACGATCACAAAAATATTTCTGTCAGAAGATCAGGAATCCTCAAACTCAGCGATGCTGTCAATGGATATACCAGAAGGGATCTTTGGGTAAAAATATGTTGATTTCTGTGGAAGCATGCGCCTGGAAAGAAGAAGACGTATTAGATGATCCTTGTTCCAATCGGGCATTATAACTCCAAATGAAAAACTGCCTGAATCCACAAGTTTGATCACCTCTGAATAATCATGCGTATATATCGTTTCCCTCTCCAGGTCAATCATGGACATACCTATAGCCTTGGAAAATAGAAAATCATTTATCGCATCTATTGTGTTGTCATACACATTTTCTTTCGGCTTTATGCAGTAGAAGTGACCGTCGTAGATGACAGGATCACTGCCGGATATGCTATCACACTGATCCATGTGGAAGTATCTTGAGATCTTTTCTGGATCGAATTTGAATTTGCTGGAAACAACCCTGTGCACTCCTCCGATGAGCACCCCTTCCTCATGTATCGATGTTATGTATGACATGGCGTAACTCCAGAATTCCTTCTCCCTGCCTGTCTTCTTCGAAGCTATGTTCTTCGTTGCCTGAAGCCTGTGATGTCCGTCTGCAACTATAACCACATCGTTCTTCAGAATGTTAATTATCCTCTGTATTTCCTTGTGATCATAAATGTAATATACATGATTTTCAACCCCCTCTGGGCCGGCATAACTGTTGTCCTCTCTGATTCCATCGGTTATCGATTTCAGGTACTGGGGAAGATCATTCTTTATGGTGACCAGGAATATTGGTTCTAGCTGGCACCCTATTCCATCCATCAACACCTCCCTGTCTCTGACGAATTCCTCAAAGGTACGTTCGTGTGGAATCACATCATTATTTTCTGGGAAAATTCGAACTCGTGCTATGATCCCATACCTATTGATCTGCCTTTTATCGAGATAAAATGTCTGCTTTAAAACTATGATGCATTCCCTTTCCGTCCTGATGAGAACTCCATTCTCAATCCAGTTATCCAGTATTACCCTTGCATGTTCCACTCCATCCTTACCCTTTGGCAGCGTCAGGTATGTTATGTTGTATGGATTCCTCTTGAGCTCTATCTCCTGCTTTGGCGTTATCGCGTCGAATGGAGGCGATATCATTCCGTCTATCTCCTTCCTGTATATCAGCGGTCTGAACGCTCTTACTTCCAATTATTCACCGATCTCCGACCTGATGTATCTTAGGTTCTCCTCAAATTTAGCTTCTCCAAATGGCGTCTCCATGATCTTTGGCTTTTCTCTGAGCCTTTCGTCACCTATCAGCTTTATCAGTCCACCATCTATCGTGCCCTTGCCTATCAGCTCATGCCGATCTATCTTGCTTCCCATCTCTCTTTTTGCATCGTTGAGATGAAAGGCGTAGACCCTCTCCAATCCGATGATATTGTCCAGAGAGTCTATGAAGGTCTCATATGAATGCGTCAGATCATAGCCAGAGGCCCATGCATGGCATGTATCTACGCATACGCCTAAGCGTTTATCTGATACGTCGATTATGCTTGCAATCTCTTCAAGTTCTGTCCCGATCACATTCCCCTGGCCTGCTGTATTCTCTATGAGTATGATCACGCTATGATTACCAACTGTTGAGATCAGATCCCTTGCTCTCTCTAATCCGTCCTTCCTGTCTGGATTTGATCCCGGATGCACAGTGAGGAAAGTTGCCCTGAGCCGATCCGATCTCATGATCTCGTCATGGAATGCCTCTTCCGATCTTCTATATAACGATTCGTCTGATGAAGCCAGATTTATAAGATAGGAAGCATGGATCATGGTGCTCTTAATACTGTATCTGTCGACTGCAGCTATGAACGCCTCTGCTTCTTCGTCCTTCAGCGGCGGCGAAGCCCAGCGCATCTGGTTCTTCGAAAAGAACTGAAAGGTAGGGAAGCCAAACTCGCTAGCTCTTTCTGGACCTTTATGCAGACCACCTGCAACGGATATGTGCCCACCTATGGTGTACTTCCTTGAGAGATTACGCAGATCTTCGCCTATCAATGCTATCCCTGGATCTCTGGCTTATTTATCAGTATGTTGATGAACTGGTAAACATGCATGCTGAGGACGGGATTATCACTGTACCCGCATGTCTCAAGATCAGGACCAGCGATCAGAGCCCTACTCTGGTCACTCACGATATCTGTGGCTATTAAACCGTCTCTCCTATAGACTATCACATTGGCAGGTACCCTCTTGTTGGGTGGTATTACAAAGACGACTCTGGCACCACGTTTTATGGCATTTTCAATGGGTTTCTTCATTTGTTTCCTTATCTCAATTATCTTCGGAGTTGAAATTATTATCTCATGTTCGGTGAGATTTATCATCTCTTCGATCTTCTCCATGACCTTCTGTGCACCGTTTATCGTGTATATAAGCTGCGGTTCGCCTCTCGACGGGGCATTATCTTCAAGCTCCTTAAGATCCCTGAACAGCTGCTGTAATTTTTCCTCATAGTAATCCCTTATCTCCTCCATCTTCGCCGGCTTGAACATCCTTGGTCTCCCCTCCGTGGCCTTTGCCAGACCCTTCTTCACCAGAGATTCCATGACCTTATAAGCAGATGTTCTGGGTATATTGGCAGTGCTCGCTATCGTATCAGCGTTGGCAACACCGTGATAAACAAGCGCTGCGAAGCCCTGAGCTTCATACGAGGAGAGTCCAAACATGCGAAGCATCTCCTGAATCCTTTCCATCTTACCATTATTAGCTTCCACGACTACTAATATTATTATTAATTAAAAACCTTTTCAATTTTCATCGCGCAATTTTTACGTATTTATCAATATCAAATGATTTCTGCGATAATTATAATTATTTGTGAAACTAATTTATTATGCAAAAATTTGAAGAAAAAATTTGAAAAAACATGGTATAACAATAGTATTTCTATCGTGACGTCATATACCAATATGCTACCCTATGATGAAAATTCATATTCGAGGATGCTTGAGGGCTATACCGTCATAGTTGCAACATCAGGGAGTATTTCCATTTACAGAATACCGGATCTTGTCAGGGATCTCAGGCGAGAGGGTGCCAGTGTCATAGTCGGGATGAGCCAGAGTTCAGCTGCAATGGTGAGCCCAGAGGTTATGAAATGGGCATCTGAGAAAGACGTTGTGACAGAGATCACAGGTCGTATAGAACATATAACGCTCTTCACAGAAAACCCGGATAAGAAGATACTTCTGATAGCACCAGCATCGTACAATACCATAGGGAAGATGGCCAACGGTATAACAGACAGCATACCATCGCTCTTCTTTTCATTTGCCTTCGGTCATGGAATAAAGACGGTTGTTGCGCCAGCAATGCATAAAAGCATGATGGAAAATCCAATAAACCTGGAAAACGTCAAGAAATTGAGAGATCTAGGTGTCAGATTCGTTGAGCCAATCTATGACGATGAGAAGGCAAAGCTCGGCAGCAATGCCTCCATAGTTGACGAGGTATGTCGGGCGGCGCATGAGACCCTGGCTGGCAAGAGGATAATGATAATATCTGGAAGGGGTGAGGAGCCAATCGACCCCATACGATCGATAACCAACGCTGGCAGTGGATTCACCGGAGTTTGGGCTGCAAAGAATGCATACAGACTGGGTGCGTCCATTATAACCTACGTGGGCAATGCTCAGTACGATCTCCCTGGTTATGTCAATTACATACACGCAAAGTCAATGGATGAATTCGAAGACAGATCCCTCAAGGAGGTCGAGAAGGGTTACGATGCAGTCATCGTCACCGCTGCACTGCCGGATTTCAAGGTGTCCGAAAGATCCGATAAGAAGTACAGTAGCGACGAGACCCTCAGACTTACCCTGGAACCCAGAGAGAAGCTCATATATAAGCTAAGAGAGAAATTCAATGGTCTACTTGTGGCATTCAGATTGACAGATAATATAAAAGAGGATGCGATCAGCCACTTCGAAGGAAAGATCGATCTTGCCGTCGTAAACACCTATGAGAAGGATCCCTTTGGGAAGGTGAGAAACAACTATCGCTTCGTATGGAAGAATGGATCGAAGATTCTCAATGATGCGCCGAAGCCCATGATGACCAGGATGCTACTTGAACAGATATCCAGCATGATCTGAGGGCATCTCATGTTTGATGAAACTGTTAAGATAACGGGCTTTCAGTTAAAACGAACAGAAAAGGCCCGTGCATTAGATGCAATGAAGGAATCGCTGCGTGAAACGAATTCCGACATGGTCATATTTCCAGAAAAATGGACAACAGGGGAATATAAAGAGGACGAAATTCTGTCAATCATGGAAAGCCTGGATATTAGCCACATTCCACTCTTCATTCCAGGATCATTCAGCATAAGCGATGAAGATATTCTATACAACAGATCCTATCTATTTCACTATGGAAAGCTGATCGGCCATCAGGACAAGATCTCACTCTATGCAGATGAATCAAGAAGATACACTGCCGGATCTTCAATCCGTGTGTTTTCCGGGGATGGACTTTCCATAGGTATTTCCATATGCTACGATATTGACTTTCCATACTACAGCAAGGTGTTGATGAGACAAGGTTGCAACATAATAGTCAATCCATCACTGATAAGATCAAATTTTACGGAAGAATGGCATCTTTACGTATCAGCCAGATCCCTAGAAAACCGTGTTCCAGTCATATCAATAAATTCTCTCTCGGAACCCTTTGACGGACACTCTATAGCAGTTTCACCGTACAGAGATGGAACCGGATTCAGAATAAGAAAGGCTGTGGCCACCGATATAAAATTTGATGTCACCTTGAATATAGGGGATTATGAAGACGGAAGGATCAGGAGAATTCGGGAAGATCCTGGTACATACTCATTCGCAAAAATTGAGGTAATCAAGTTCTGACGTTTTCGTTGATTATTCTGGCCACTATCTGTGGATGACTTATCTGGGGCGTATGCCTCGCATAGGGTATCTCGAACAGATCGCTGTTCTTAATTAACTCATGGAATTTCCTTCCATACTCGATGCTCAGTACGTTATCAGCTGTACCCCATATTATCAGGGTTTTGACCTTTATTGATCTGAGATCATCCTCCTTCATCTTCCATTCTTCTCTGGAGTTGTTTATGGCTATATTCCTGATGATGTATTCATCATTACCATCCTCTACAGACATGACCTTCTCAACAAATTTATCAAGAGCTTCATCGCCTATCTCTGCGATGGTGGGATTTAGACCTGCACTGTCAACGAGAACCAGATAGTCAGGTGACTTCTTCTTCACCGTTATGTAAAGCGAGATCCAGCCACCATAAGAGTTTCCAACAAGAGTGAACCTATCTATCCCCATTCGGTTCAGAGCGTCCATAACAGCTGATGCCTGAACTTCAATTGTGTACTCTATTCTGGGTTTATCACTCCTTCCATGCCCCAGAAGATCGAAGCAGATCATGCGAAAGCGCTGATCCAGAAAACGGTCAAGCCTCAACCAGTTGTTGCCGGATCCACCAAGTCCGTGAAGAAAAACAAGCGGATATGAGCCGGGCCGCTCAAGATATGAAAGATTTCCAAAGCTTGTCATTATTGAATGCCTGTCCATATATAAACTTTATCACACATGTTATATAAACCTTGTATGCTTCTTTCGAATAACGTTATTTTGCTAATGATTTTCGTATAGCAAAAATTCTTAACATAAAATTTTCCGCAAAAATCTTTTTATATCATTCCATAGGAAGACGTGGCGCAAAAAGAGAAATTTGTCTATAGATTTGATGAAGGAGGAAAAGAAATGGTTGACCTCCTTGGAGGAAAGGGAGCCGGCCTTGCTGAGATGACAAAGATAGGTCTGAACGTACCGCCAGGGTTCACTATCACAACAAAGGCATGCATAGCCTTTCTGAAAAATGGAGGTTTTCCAGATGGAATGATGGATCAGGTAATGCAGGCACTGCATGATCTGGAACAAAAGGTGGGAAGATCATTCGGCGACGAGAAGAATCCGCTTCTCGTATCGGTAAGATCCGGTGCACCGGTCAGCATGCCTGGGATGATGGATACAGTTCTGAATGTCGGATTAAATGACAGAACTGTTGAGGGTCTCGCATTCATGACGGATAACAGACGCTTTGCCATGGACGCCTATAGAAGGCTCATACAGATGTTCGGAGAGATAGTTTATGGATTGCCGCACGAGGAGTTCAGGGAAAGGATAGAGGAACTGAAGGCAAAAGAACATTACGACGAAGACAGATTCACCGTTCAGGATCTTCAGTGGCTGATAGATCAGTACCATACCATCTACAAAAAATATGGCAAGTCTTTTCCTCAGGATCCCCAGACGCAGCTGGTTGAATCTATCAAGTCCGTGTTCAATTCCTGGAACAGCAAAAGGGCTGTTGCATACAGAAAGATGAATGGAATACGCGATGATATGGGAACTGCAGTGAGCATAGTTGCGATGGTTTTTGGAAACATGGGCGATGATTCTGCAACGGGAGTTGCTTTCACGAGGGATCCAAATACCGGAGAAAAGAAGGTCTTCGCAGAGTATCTGACAAACGCCCAGGGCGAAGACGTTGTAGCAGGCATCAGAACGCCAAAGTACATTGATGATATGAAGAACGAGATGCCACAGGTCTACAGCGATCTGATGAAGACCTGCGATATACTTGAGCATCACTACAGAGATATGCAGGATATTGAGTTCACGGTAGAACGCGGAAAACTCTACCTCCTCCAGACAAGGACTGGAAAAAGAAGCGCAAGGGCCGCCATCAGGATAGCCCTGGATCTTGTTGATGAAGGAATAATATCCGAAGAGGAGGCATTGATGCGCATAACGCCCTCAACCTTCGACAGGATAATGCACCCTCAGGTCAAGGTCACCGGAAAGGAAACTCCGCTGGGAAAGGGCCTGGCAGCATCTCCAGGTGCGGCCTCTGGCATGATCGTATTTTCATCAGAACGGGCTCTTGAGATCGGAAAAACCAAAAAGATGATACTGGTAAGGCCAGAGACCACAGCAGACGATGTGAGAGGCATGGCGGTTTGCGAGGGCTTCCTCACCCAGAAAGGTGGTATGACATCGCATGCGGCAGTCGTTGCAAGGGCTATGGGAAAACCGGCCGTTGTCGGTGTTGAGGCCATGTCCGTAAACGTCAATGACAGAACAGTGACCATAGGAAACAGGGTTTTCAAGGAAGGGGATGTGGTGACCATTGACGGAACCTCTGGATTCTTCTATGAGGGCGAACTCCCAGTCGAGAAACCAACCATCGATGAGTATTCCAGCAGACTGCTGAAGATAGCGGACAGATACAGGAGGCTTGGAGTGAGAGCAAATGCGAATACCCCAGAGGAAGCAAAGCTGGCCAGGGAAAATGGCGCTGAAGGGATCGGCCTGGCCAGGACGGAAAGGATGTTTCTCGGAAATGACAGGATAGGAATAATGCGATCCATGATAATGAGCGAAACGACTGAAGAGCGCAAAAAGTATCTGGATCAGCTTCTACCGATGCAGGTCCATGACTTCGTGGAATTCTTCAGGACCATGGAAGGCTACCCCGTTATAATCAGGCTTCTAGATCCACCGCTGCATGAATTCCTTCCAAACAAGGAGGATATATTGAGACAGATCTATGACATTAACAGTGGCAAGGGAAATAGGGAGGATCTACCCTATCTGGAGAGATTGCTCAAAACGGTTCGTGATCTTGAAGAATTCAATCCTATGCTGGGGTTCCGTGGATGCAGAGTCGGACTTGTGTATCCGGAGATATATGACATGCAGGTCAGGGCAATAATAGAAGCGGCTGTGAAGGTTATTGAGGAAGGGAGAACCATATACCCAGAGATAATGATCCCTCTGGTTGGCCACCACAACGAACTTAAGAAGATCCGTGCTAGGCTTGAAGAAACAGCGAAATCCGTAAAGAATCATGAGAAGGTGAAGTACAAGTTTGGAACGATGATCGAGATACCGAGGGCCTGCGTCACCGCACACAAGATAGCTGAATATGCAGATTTCTTCTCCTTCGGCACAAACGATCTGACACAGATGACTTTTGGATACAGCAGGGACGATGCGGAGGGAAAGTTCATGTTCTTCTATCTGGAAAATGGAATACTCGAGAGCGATCCGTTCTCCTCAGTTGATCGTGATGGTGTAGGAGAATTGATGAAGATCGCGGTCGAGAGAGGCAAGAGAACAAAGCCGGATCTGGAAGTGGGCATATGCGGAGAACAGGGCGGCGATCCTGATACGATTGAATTCTGCGATGAGATAGGACTGGACTATGTATCTGCATCGCCGCACAGGATTCCCGTAGCAAGACTGGCCGCAGCGAGATCAAACATAGCGAGGGAAAAACCTGAGATGACCCAGACGGCCAAATATTGAAAAATAAATTATTTTCATTTTATTGTGAGCTTGAAGAGCTTATCGGACGGATCCTGGACCCTCATCATCTCAGCTTCTTCCGCCTTCATTATCTGTATCTCTATGAGCGGATCAACAACTGCAGAGAAGAGATGTCCACCCACTATCATGTGATTTGACCTGGCTCCAGATGCATGTATATGATATCGTGGATCGTTCTGCGCAATGCTCCCGTGCAGGGACACGATCTCCAGTCTCTCCCTGAACGTCTCCTTATCATAGTCCTGACCGTTCCAGTATCCGATCTCGAAATCTCTCAGCATGCCTATAGCCCATACTACCGTACCACCCTTAACGTCGTATTTTCTGCATACCTCATCCAGATCCTCAAAAAAGGAGGTATTCTTATCGAAGCGGGCCACTATGAATGTGCCCTCCTGCTTGGAGTACATATACAAATATCATTTCATTTCTTATTAAGGTTGGCTGTGCCCCCTCATGTCCTCCGCATGTTAGCCGCAGAGCAGATACATACTGCGGCACGTAAGATTACATAGTGCGCGGGTAAAAAAGCATCTTTACCTCTTCCAATGCGTTCCACCTCTGTGATATGATAATTGTATGAAATTCTGAGGCGATGGTTAAAATATCATTTCTTGGAGATTATCTTTATCACGTCTGAGTCCTTCAATACATAGTCCCTGCCCAGGATCATCTTTGTTCTGCCGTTTATGGCCCTGATGAACCCTTCGCCGATATCTGTATGCACCCTGAATGCAAGATCCAATGCAGTTGATCCCTCAACCATCACATACGCATCAGGAAGGACGTTTCCAGCCTTATCTGTCCATTTATTTTCATCATATACTGGGTAAACGACGATGTAGTGCAGCAGGTTCTTGACCACCTTTTCCACCAGGTCGTGTATTCTCACGACACCGGGTGTCCTGAACCATCTATCTATCATCTCAAGCGCCTCTCTCTGTCGCTGATTGCCCCCCGTTATCTTAAACCCGGTCAGCACAGAATCTATCATGCCGGCATTCCTCGCTCTCTTCACGGCCAGCTCATACTCCGCAGAAACAACATACATATCAGGTATTGTCTCAATGATCTTACGAATGGTTTCAGCATCCACCTTGTCGCCCTTGTTGCCAGCATATACTACGGGTTTTGCATATTTCAGTATTGCTGATGCTAGGTTATAGGCATCCTCCATCGTCCAGATACTCAGCCTGGCTGGGAAAAACTCAGCCTCGAGAATTTCAGAGATCTTCTTCTCCGGAACGCCGAAAAGAGAGAGTTTTCTTCTAAGGGCTATTTCACGGCGCTCGCCTGTTGCCTCACTCCTCCTGCTGAAATGATCCCAGTCAGAGTATATTCTGTCCGCGAACCACTTCTTTATCTCGTTCATCACCAGATTTATGCTGTTCTTTATGTTTTCAATTGATCCTGATGAGATGTCGACTATGAGCACTATAGCATCTACATCCCTCACGGCGTCTAAGAATTCGTTTCCCATTCCACGGCCTTCGCTTGCACCCTCTATTAGGCCGGGAACATCTATCACCTGAACGGGAATATGGCGTATCCCATTTTCGCAGTAGCCTTCCCTGGGATTGCAGTGAGATCCGATTTCTGAATCCGGGCACCTCACGGTGAAGAACGTCATGCCCAGGTTCGGTTTCACGGTAGTGAATGGAAAATCACCTATTTCGGCCTCATTCTGAGTTGCAGCCGAGTAGAATGTTGACTTACCGACGTTTGGTTCGCCTACGAGGCCTATCTTTACAGACATGGCTGCCGCATTTCATCTTCAAAAATAAAGGTTTTCAGATTCACCTCGCTGGCATTTCTATCCGTAGTATCAATTTGTCGCAGGCACGCTGGATTTTCTTGAAGACCTGCTTTTGAACCCAAGTGCCGCAAGATAATAGATGGTCTTGGCGAAACCAGCGAAGTTATCGAACTCCACCATGGCGAATTTTTCAGTGGCCTTGCCCTTTGTCTCGCCCAGCTCCCTGAAGATGCCCTCAATGCCAGAGAAGACCCGTTCGTTCATGTTTCGAACCATCCACTGTATGATGGGATTCCTCATCTCGCTGGTGAGATACGGGAACAGATCCTTGGTCACCTTGATTGAGTGCTTCCACGATATATATAGTATATCCCAGTACTTCTTCGGTATGGTATCGATCCATGGAAAATCGTTTCCCTTGAGCCTGCTGGCTGTCATAGGTATGACAGGAAGCGGGAATATCCATGCCTCAAGATCCAGGTCTATCATCCTCTCAACCAGCTTTATGCTCTCCTCGATATCCTCATCGGTCTCGTCCGGATATCCTATGGTCATCGTATAGCATGGATGTATGTGGTTATCCACTAGGATTCCCGTAGCATCCACGATCACGTCGCCCCAGTCATGCGGCGTCCACGGGAAAGGCTTGCCTCTCATGTACTTTGATATTATGCGTTCACTACCGCTTTCCAAGCCAACGACCGGCGCTTCAGCTGTATATTTATCATATTCCGCAATCTCAGCGATGGCCTGAACAGTTCTAGGGCTTGATTTTGCACCCGGAGCCGAAATATGCGGGAAATAGATGTGGGTAGCCCCCATCTTCTTGACCGTGGTGAACAGGTTCACAAGGGCTTCATGGTTCACCTGGAGCTTCTTCGACCCGTATAGCATTATATCATCAGTGAGAAGCTCAATTCCTCTTATTCCATGATCGATGTTAAGCCTGACCTCCTTGACTATGTCCTCCAACGGTATAGATCTGAATGTCTCTGGCGTTATGGAGCAGAACTGGCAGCCCCTTGGACATCCTCTGGTTATCTGCACCTCTCCGAATCTTGATGGCTTTATTATCGTTGGGATTTCCTCAACCTTTGGCATGCGACCGTAGGTAACCTTAGGCACCGGTTCGCCTCTCTCCATTCTCCTTACCAGATCTGGAAAGTCCAGCTCCGCTTCACCGTCAAGCACTGCATCAACCCATTCCGGCATGTCCATAGCTATCTGCCATGCACCCGGGCCGCCTATTATAACCTTGAATCCGTACTTCGCTTTCAGCCTCTTTACCTTTTCAGCAAGCTCTTTGAAAAATTTCGCAGTCCAGCTGTCACCGCCACCGAATATCATGGTCAGCTTTGTAGAGACAGGACTCAGTGCGTATGGATCATGTACGTTTATGCCTAGGACCTTCGTTCCTGCGTCAACGGTCTTCTCCAGTTGTTCCGGCGGTGATACAACAACCGATATGCCCTTCGATGCAAGAATGGCCTCAACCTTCCTGAGTCCGTACGGAGCCGTTATCGCCTCTCCATTTTCATAGGATTTGATTGGAGGAGTGAAGAATCTATCCATAAAGAAACGTGGAACAAGCCTTGCAGGAAGGCATGCCACATAGCCAAGCGGCGAAGATCCATTGTAGTCCGTGAATGTCCCTCTATCAGATGTCAGAACAACTTCCCAGGACATAATTTAATAATACATTAAAATATTTAAAGATTGCCAATTTTATTAAGAGAATGAAAATATACTCATATAATGCTAATAAATGTCAGAAAATACCCAATTTCATAAACACTTCACTTATGAATATTTTATAATAATATCTAACAATGATTTAAAGATATTGTTAAAAAATTATATCAATTCTAAATAATAAGAGTGGACATACGTATGTAACTTCAACAACATGAGAAGATCCTTTCCAATATCTAAAGGCGCGCCATTCTCTTTGATAATAAACTTTATGAATATATCCTGTATGCATGGCTGAAGCATCGCATCCCATAGCTGGGCATCGCGATGCAATGATTATGCGCTGCAGACTAAAGGACCTTGGTGAGGAGCAGCCTGTAGATAGATAAATATGGAGTATAATCATGGAAGTTGAAATCAGGATCGTTTCCGCATCATACCGACAGAGTGATGTAGCAGTAGAGTTATTCGGTAGAACACAAAATGGAGAGTCTGTAACAGCTCTCTATTTTGGTTTCAGGCCATATTTTGATGTTGTCGAACCAGATGAGGATTATCTTAAGAAAATACAGAATGATGAAGAATTTCTCAAAATGGAGGACAAGAAGCTGTGGATAAGAGGCAGATATGAGAATGTCAAGAGGATATACATAAGATCGCCATGGAAAGTTCCTGAATTTAGAGAGAAATGCCCATTTGAAGTGCTCGCAGCAGACATACCATTTCATCATCGGTTCATATACGATTTTGATCTTGGATCTTGCGTTAGGATCACCGGAGAGGAGATCTCTGACAAGGAACCTTCATTCACTACGGATCTAGTCATAAGGGCTGAGAAGATAGAGAATGTGACCGATTTCAATCCTAACCTCAAGGTGCTGAGTTTTGATGTTGAAAATGAGATAAACAGGGAAAATGTCGAGGATTACGGACGGATCCTCGTGATAGGATATTCCATAAGCTTCCAGGGAAGGATCACAACTGGTTCGCTTTCCGGTGACGAACAAAATATTCTGCATGGATTCATAGATCTCATCAGGAGTGAGGATCCTGACGTTATAACAGGATACAATATCGACGGATATGATATTCCTGTCATAAAGAAGAGAATGGATCAGTACGGTATAAAGATGGAGATAGGCCGCGATGGATCAGTGCCCAGAAGAATAATGAACCAATTTTGGCGTGTGCACGGGAGACTGATCAGCGACACCTGGTGGAGCGTAAAGAGAATTTTGCATCCAAAGCATGAATCACTTGATTATGTGTCAAACCTTCTGCTTGGAGAAGGAAAGGATAACATAGACCGCCTCAGGATCGAGGAGGAATGGAAGACCAGGAAGGACGAGGTCATCGCCTACTGCGTAAAGGACGCAGACTTAACTCTCCGCATATTCGATAAGCTCATGGTGCTTAACAGACTGATGTACATGTCATCCGTAACAAAGCTGCCACTGGATGATGTGGCAAATGTCGGCACAAGCAACTACGTTGATTCAATCCTCATAAGGGCAGCTGACAGGGAAAATATAGGAGTGCCGATGAATCAGCATGAGATCAAAACGGAGGAAATACAGGGCGGGTACGTTCATTCAATAGGAGCAGGACTTTATTCCAATGTGATCGTGCTGGACTTCAAAAGCATGTATCCATCCATGATAATAAAATACAACGTGTGCTTCACAACACTCGATCCAAATGGTGAGATAGAATCGCCAAACCATGTTCGGTTCCTTTCGCCGGACAAAAAGAAAGGTCTGATACCCAGAATACTTCAGGATCTTATGGCCGACAGAGATGAGGTTAAGCGGAAGATGAAGGCTGCCAAGAGCCCGGAGGAAAGGGAATTCTATGATGGTATACAGAATGCAATAAAGGTTCTCATGAACACCTTCTATGGCGTCCTGGCCTCATCGTTCTATCGTTTCACTGATCACAAGATCGGAAGCGCAATAACCGCATTCGCAAGGGAAACAATTAAAGGAATAATATCGACCCTAGAATCCTCCGGCTACACCGTTATATACGGAGATACAGACAGCGTTTTCGTTAAATCTGGAGGAAAATCAACAGAGGAGGCCATAAGAAAGGGAAAGGAATTGAGCGAGAAGCTCTCGAAGGAGCAGGGGCTCACGCTTGACTTCCAGATGGTACTTGATCCTTTCTTCTCCCATGGAGCAAAGAAGAGATACGCCGGAAGATGCGTGTATCCGGATGACATGAAGGGTGAGATAGTCATCAAGGGATATGAAGTTCGCAGGACAGACTCTTTTGATCTTCAGAGCAAAGCTCTCTCGAAGGTGATAGATTACATACTGAATCGCGATGTAGAAGGTGCAATAAAATACGCAGACGATCTCATAAAGAAGGTGAGATCTGGAGATCCATCGATAGATATAGAGAGCCTGGTGATATCGAGGACCGTTAAAGAATTCGACAGCTACAGAGCGAATCAGGAGTCGCTGGCCAATATAAGGGCCGCCAAGAAGCTTATAGAGATGGGTGAGACCTTCGTACCTGGTATGAAGGTCTCATGGATAGTTACAAACGGCAAACGCACACCTCAGGAGGTTGAGCCATATATATATGGAAGGGAGCTCAAGAGCAAGCCCGATTGGGATTATTATGCCAGGCGTTTATCAGAGACCCTGGGAAGAGTCATAGATGTATTCAAATCAGAACTGGGGCAGAGTCAGAAGATCTCCAGTCTCGAAAGTTTTGCAGCTTCCACGAATAAACAAGAACCTCAGCCCAAGGAAAGACCAAAGAACAGCACGCTGGATAGTTTTTTCGGATCTTAACGTGTTCATCCTTTATTAATAGGATCCTGCTCTAATGCGAGAAACAATGACATCTCATCGTTATTCCAATCATCCAATGAGGACAGGAAAGTTTATGCGTATAGCTTGCATTTAACGAAGGGATGTTGGCCGTGCGGATAACATATAGCGCAGCATACGTAAAATAGCCTTAAGGGTTATAATGGAGGCAATTAAACTCAAAGCGATGATCAATTTATCAAAGGTCTTATGGGTGAATGAAAGAGAGGTGCAAAGGCTTGGATAGGGGAAGGGTAAGATCGATAGCGCTTTACATAGTGATACTCGCAACGGTCATGGTTGCATTGCTCGCACTGCTATATACAGTCAGCTTATTCCATATAGTTCCGCTCAAATTCTCCCACGTTCTTTACGCCATTGTTATAGGCGTGATAATCTACGCAATCGTAAAGGTGATAGTGAAATACTTCGAACGTTTCTTCGCAGCACATAAGGAGTACAGACATCTGAAATATGTAACGTTCATCATAAGTCTCATCGGTTATTTCATAATAGCCCTGGCTGTTCTTGCCTCTCTGGGGATAGATGTCTCTTCGGTTATACTTGGTTCTGCCTTCATCAGCGCTGTAATCGGTCTTGCAGCTCAGACTGTTCTTTCCAACGTATTCGGAGGTCTGTTCGTCTCAGTGGTCAGACCGTTCAATGTTGGCGATCATGTGATAATTAATACATGGCAGTATGGTGCATTGCTTCCCTCCTATCCACCGAAATACTTCTCCAGAGACTTTATGGAAGCCTCGATGTACAGAGGTGTGATAATGGATATTTCAATGAACTATACCACGCTCCTTCTGGAGTCGGGTGATATGGTGCGAATACCAAACGGAGTTGTTGTTCAGGCCGCCATAACAATCAGGAAGGGAATGGTGACTGTTCAGGCCAGATATGAAGTTCCCAAAACAATATCATTTGAAGAGATTGCCGAAAAAATCAAGGATCAGATAGCGGCTGAATATGATGTGAAGAATCTTGGCATATTCATAGATGAGAGCACCATGAATACCTACATCATGCTGATAAGAGGCGACTTCCCTGGGGAAGACGCAGATTCCATCAGAAGCTCGATACTCAAGAAAGCCATGGATATAGTCGAACCTATGAAGACCCATTGATCCTTTATAGAAAGGTTAGGAGTTTGAGGGAAGCAGTAAAACTCTTTCTTCGGACAGGAGATACACGGACTTCCCCCAACCGGAAATCCTATTGATAAGTTTGCTATATTAATAATAGATGTTCAGAACTATTAAACTGAAACTACCATACGATAGACCATTGATCGAGACAGCGAAGCAGTTTAGGAACGCATGTCAGTTGGTTCTGGACTATGGTTTTGAGAATAAGACGTTCAACAAGAACAAACTCAATAGAGGCACATACAGAGAGGTGAGGGGAAGGATACCCACTCTTCCATCTGCACTTGTTCAGACGGCAAGGGATACGG
>NZ_QJSM01000025.1 GCF_003205235.1 Thermoplasma sp. Kam2015
TTTGAATAACCAAGCGCTGA
Source organism: Thermoplasma sp. Kam2015 (assembly GCF_003205235.1). Lineage (NCBI taxonomy): Archaea > Methanobacteriati > Thermoplasmatota > Thermoplasmata > Thermoplasmatales > Thermoplasmataceae > Thermoplasma > Thermoplasma sp. Kam2015. The sequence goes on from NZ_QJSM01000025.1 coordinate 21, forward strand.
TAAATCCCGGATCGAATTATAAACTATCCGACTACAGCTCCTATATGCCAGTTTCGTTCACGGTCAACGGCAATTATTACAGCTTCTATGCGCCTGAGGACTATCTCGATGCGACATCGATAATACCATAAAAATGAAAATATTCAATATGTTGATAATCTCTATTTTTTGAAAACTCCAACATGGGGGTCAATAATGCGGAGTTTCATTTCTATACCGCCAATTATTTCTGAAACTTCACATTATTCCTATGAAACAGAGCAGGCCAAATATTCCCCTGTGAGCTACTCCTAAGCTAAAGCATCGGAGCTTCCTTTCATCTAAGAGACGCCTGCCTTTACGGACATACGTACAAGCCACATATCTATATAACCACAGGCGTATATTCGGATCTTATCGATCCCATTTATCGTATACTTGTTTATCGTGGATGATACGGAAAAATATAGGAAGAAAAATCATAAATATTTCTAATGGGGGAAGTCTGTGTATCTCCTGTCTGAAGGATAGATTTACAGCTTCCCCCAAACCCCTAACTTCTCTTTTAAATTCAATAAATATTAAATTTATTCATGCATTTTATCTTTATGGATGAATTTACCGATGCTGAATGCTTAAAGCGGATAAATGATGCAATATATTTAAACAATACAAGAGGAAAAAAAGGTAGAAAAGAAAGGGATAGAGAATGCGATGAGTTGCTTCTAAGATATTTTGACCAATGCAGATATACAGATTTAAAAAATATTGTAAAATTTGATGTTTTTTCAGAGGCTACAACTACTATGATACAGGCAATAGAATCATACAGAATCGGGATGTTCGATGCCTGTATGGTGATGCTAAGAAATACAATAGATGCAATAATGTTTGTAGCCTTAAACTATGAAGTTATATTTAATGATCAAAAAACTGCTGTATGGTATTTAAAGCCAATTGATGGCATTTCAAGGTTTGAAAATTATAAAAAATGGGATAAAAGGATAGAGGCACTAAAAGAGAAAAAATTTATTAATGATAAGGATGCGGGCAAACTTGGAGAAATCCATGAAGCAGGCCATTTCTCAGCCCATTATTTTCTAAAAGGCAAACAAAATATGCGTAAGTTTATAGAGAGAAAGGTAAAATTGCAGAACAATAATATTGGGAAATACCCAAAGACTTTTACAACAGAAAAAGAATGCAGGGAAAATCTGAATGATGCGTTTGATATTTTAGAGAAATTAATTAATAATTATGTGTTATCACAAATTACTAAGTGAAAGATTATTGCTTTACAAAACTTACATTTTGTCAATCATATTGGTATATATGATATAATTTATTTATATATCCATACATGATTCCCAAAATTTTATGGAAAGAAAACTATTTAAGGATATATGAATTGTTAATCACATGAGTAATATAGTTCCAGTTCCGAGATCTTGGAAGATACAACCGGCTCAGAAAAGATGCCGGTAGAATTCTTTTCTGATGATGAGATAATTTCAATGCAGTCATGGATTATAGATAAAATCCAGGAAAATGAAAAAAAAGGTCTGATTACCACAAAAGGTATTTTCTATTATTTAAAACTCTATTATGGGCTGGTGAAAGGATAGATGAGGCTCTTTCAATAAGGCCTATAGATATTCATTTAGATATCAATACAATTGATTTAATAACATCGAAGAGGAGCAGGCCTGTGATAAGGACAATCCCGTTACATAGAGATCCAAAGGATGCAATGATGTCATATTTTATAGAGTTCCATATTGACATGAAGTCCAGGGAAAGGATATTTCCAATGAAAAGGCAGGCCATTGATTTGTATTTAAAAAGGATGCAGAGGGATTTAAAATTTAAAATCCATGCGCACAAGTTCAGGCATACATTTGGTGTAAAAACAATAATGAACCATGTTCCATTATCCGTGCTCCAGGAATGGCTGGGCCATTCAAGCATATTCACAACAAGCATTTATACACAGATTACTGGAATGGATACAAGCCAGTTTATGGAGAATATGAGGTGATGGGGTGGTATTTATAGAGGGGTTAGGAGCTTGAGAAAAGCAGTAAAACCTCTCTTCGGACAGGAGATACACGAACACCCCTCAATAAAATGAGCTATAAATTATCTTTCCATATTTTTGTATCAGCCATGAGAAACGAGTGTACGATACCTGAGTGGGATAGGTGCGGACCGAATACGCGCCTGTGGAGATCGCAACATCGGGCTTGTACGGAATATATCCGTACAGGCAGAGATCTCTTCGATGAAAGGAGAAATCGAAGATTCAGCTAGGGGCAGCTCAAGCCTTTGCCCTTTTGCATGACAATAATGTGCTCCTTAAGCATCGTACTTGACGTTTCGCCGGATACATTGGTCGGGCTGTTTCTTAGAGGCATCCTCTTATTTGGTATATCCCTTACAAACGTTGCTATGTGGGCGAATCCCTGCGATTCAAAGAAATCCCGTATCGCGTCTGAGGTGGGAAGTATTACCGAGGCGACAGTTCTATTGGCTACAACATAGCAGGCATATCCATTTGCTTTCAGGACTCTAGATACGTTTACAATGGAACTAAGAAGGTCAGCATAGAAGGATGAAACTTCCAAGGCCCTTTCGTAATTCTTATTTGAAACAGCCGATATGGCCTTATTCAAGACCTCTGATGGAAACTCATCTATGCTCTTAGCCTTAGACCCGCCCATCAGTTTCTTGTCAATATTTCTATCGGTTAGCCCCAGCCATATGGACGAGAATTTAGAGTACTGGCCATAGGCGACGGTGGTATGCGAGTCGCCGTATGGCGGAGATGTTATTATTATATCAGCTGAGCCCTCGGGGATATCGCTGTTTGGGATCTCGTTGACCGAGTTGTATGGAAATACCGATACATGAGGTGGACTGCCGAACGCCGATATCTCTTTCCTAAACTCAATCAGACCCTCGAGGTTCCTCCTCAGCTTCTCCTTAAATATACGAAGAGGATCCGGATTCCATGCCTTTAGCCTCTCATCATCGTATCTAAAAATCTTGAACTCGTCTTTCCTTGTGTTTGAACTCTCTCTGACAGTTTCGCTAAAAGCTACTTCAAAGAACAGCTTCGTATGCTTATTCTCGATGTTATTTAAAAAATTCCTGATCTTTCCCAGAGAATAGGCAGCTTCTTTCTTGAACCAGAAATCTATGTTCTTCATTTTCGGGATGTCAGGCTTAAGATCGCTCCACTCGAAGTCGAGCCTGAGCATATGCTCCGATACGGAATTTGGATCTATGTATGGATCCGTCTTAGCCTCCGCGATAAGCCTCGCCAACGGGTTTAGATCTGTGCCGATGGCGTCTATACCTTTCAGCTCTGCCTCCACAAGGGAGGTACCTGTACCACAGTAGGGATCGTACAAAAGTCTAGCATTGGAGCCGTACATAGCGAGCAGGCGTTCTGCCACCTGCGGTATCATCCTTGCCGGATAATCATGGTATATATGGGTATAGCGCCTCGTATCAGCATCCTTGAATGTCCAGTCCTCCATGCCTTCGATCATCAGAGAACCTCAGCAGATGCAAAAACCTTCGGTAAATCAGTTGGGTGCACGCGGAATCCTGTGCCGTGGTTCCTAGCCATTGTTCCGGCGTAATGCAGCCTGAGATCTATTAGTATTATGCCATTTAAGATGCTGTCCCGGATTATATCTTTATTTGCTCCTTTATAAAGAATGGCCTTATAGAAATTGAAATATTCTCCATCTATCCTCTCCTCCACCCTAGCATAGACTATGATAATGGCCGGAATTTTTTGCTCAAACTGGTTCTGGAGATCATCAAATCGCCATCTTACAATGGTCGAGCCATCTATGTGCCTGACCATGACGTATTGGTCGTCTGCATATAGGAACAAGCCCGCGTTGTTAGGCCTGAAGCTCATGGTGAAGTATAGCCCCAGCCTGCCGTTTGAGTCAGGCGTTCCATACTTTTTAATGGCTTCTAAAGGATCCATCACCCATGCGCCCCTGTTGAACGTAAAAAGGGTAATCATATTGTTGGAATCTTCGCGATGCGCCTTAAGCTCAATGCCATCTATATCTGGCAACGATATGTTATTCTCATGGATGCCTAAAAGCGTTTCGAGCGTCATACCTATTCCAGTTGGGCCTTCTCTAAGTGATTTCACATAACCTTTGCTCTGTATCTGCCTAAAGCGTATTTTGAATTCATTAAGATCCATATATTGCTCGTAATCCATAACACATTTTAAATTTTTTGAGGAAATTGAGAAGATCTTGCTTTATCTATCTTCACCGTCAAATTGCTGTCAATCTTCTTTGTATTTTGATGGATAATTTCCGCATTGTAATAGCAATATGTCCACTATTCTATTTATTCTTCCCTATGAACTCTCCGCAATATATGATATATTCACAGTGAGCTACTCCTAAGCTAAAGCATCGGAACTTCCTTCCATCGAAGAGACCTCTGCCTCTCCGGACATACGTAAAAGCCATATATCGCTATAACCACAGGCATGTATTCGGTTCGCAACGATCCTACTCAGTTATCATCCACTTGGTTATCGTGGATGATACAAAAAAATATGGGAAGACGATCTATGAATATTTCCATTGAAGGAAGTCCGTGCATCTCCTGTACGAAGAGTGAGTTTTACCACTTCCCTCAAACTCCTGACTTTTTTTGAAATTCAGATAAACCATCTACTTTTTGAATCCTTCTTTGCATCACACTCTCTGCCCGCGTTTTGAGGATTATTCAGGTTCGCAGATCTACTCAACTTTTTGACTCCAACACCGGCTCGCATTCATAGACACTTTCAGATTCAATCCTCGGAGTCGCCTTCGCTCTCCTTCCTCTTCAGGAATTCCCGATATTCCTCAGGCAGCCTCTCGCGATTCGTTGAAAGCCATGCGACGATATTGTTAAAGGCCCTAATACGCATCATCTGTATGTCGTAGTAGTTGTCGGTCAGCTGCTTCACCGCCCAGGACGCTTCATCATCCACCGCCTCAAACGACCCTGGCTGCGGCAGGGGGTATCCATCATCCGTCCGTATGGGTTCGATGGTATGGTTCGGAAGCGTGGCCTCATAGGGCGTAACCTCCTTGCCGATCCCCCGCATCCATACTACATGGAGGTTCACTAGAAAGCGTTTTTCAACGTAGCGCAGGGCCATCATCCTCGCATGCCCCTTGTTGATGCCCTCGCGCGACGCATATTCTGCCTTCTTGGCTTCGTACAAGGCCCTGTACTGGGATTTGTCCGCTGAGAGCTTTTCAAAGGATGTGGCCACCTTGAACAGCGTTGCCTTGAGCCTGGTGTTCTGGAACACATGGTAGCCGGCCTCATGCCTCATGATGCTCTTTTCCAGCACCGATTTGACGATGGGCGCTCCGCATGCCCTGCCCTCGCCGTCCGTATTCGATTCGAGAACAGGACAGGATGCTTTTGGCGATGAAGATATGATCTTGTGGCCATTCGCGCACTCCATGCGGTAGAACTGTCCGGCGAGGCCGGCGTAGGCGACAAGCATTGACGGCTTCGGGAACCTATCGATCGGCGTGAGCATCGCTATTAGGTTCGCTGAAAGGATCGGGCCAATGCCCTTGATGTGCTTCAGATAGTGCTCGTAGATGGGCATCTTGGCAACCCAGGGGACGATGGATCTGGAAAGGTTTTCCTCGGTGTTTTTCAGATCCATGAAGTACTTCAGGATGGGGTCTATGGCCGGATCCGGTGGAACCTTCTTCTCTATGATCCATGTGGCCAGCTTCGCGAATCTCTTTTCACCATCGTCTTTCATGCAAGGTCCCTCAACGAATTTCAGCTCCGTCCATGCTGAGTGCAGTATGCGAAGACTCAATGCGGTGCCTGGTCATCTCGTTCTTCGCCCTCTCCACGACCAGGCGCCTGATCTCGGGATCCTTGACGGATATAGTTGAGAGGTATGCGACGACCTCAAGGAAGCTGTCATCGAAGACGCCACCGACTGCCCCTATCTCCTTCAGCATTCCGCGCATCTTCACTGAATCGGCCTCGTTGAAGCGCCTGAGGCGGAGGACGTTTCCCGTCTTGGAGACGTAGACGAGCGAAATTGAGCTTTCGCTCTCAGTTACCTTGATCATGCTGCTCCTCCAGCCTCTCCAGCCTCTCAACCTCGTCGAGCAGCTCCCCTATCACATCGCCCACAGTTTCAAACGGCTCATAGCCGCCTCGCTTTTTCTTCCATTCGTTCAGCCTCCGGATCGTCTCATCCGGTATCCTATATGCCTTGCTCACCATCGCTTCCTCCATGTCCATTTTTCAACCTCGATCCCGCAATCATTGATGGCATATAAATCTTTGCCAGCATTGATACAGACGGTTGCCGATCTTCCGGTCGGAACGCCAAACTTTGAAGCCCATGAAAACGCACGATATCGAAGAACGCACGGGTTTTTCTGCACCTGACAGCGGACAGGCGTCTAAAATGAATTATAAATCATTTATGAATAAAAACGGAAAGAACTGGGTCTGCTGTAAACAAACGGAAAAAAAATTATAGTGAAAAATTTTTGGACAGCCACCCTGCGTTTGCGCCGGTGCGTTCCGCCCGCGGAGGCTTAATTTATATGAACTCTTAGTAGACCGTTCACTGTGGCATGCGCCCAGTGGTGGGGAAAACGTGGCAAATGGACGGTGGGAAGAGACATGGGAAAACGAACAAGCTTTGACGGACCCGCCCTGTCACCCCTTCCTCGCTGAAGGCTGGGACTCATGCTCAATTTTTCCGTCAGGCATTCTTCTTGCTTTTCTGCGCCTTCCGGATGGCTTCGCTCTCCTTCCTGTCCATCTCCTCTGCGACCCTGTTGAATATATCATCGCCCACGTCAGCGCTCTTCATGCTGTCTGCCTTTGCCTTCGCCTTGGGACGCCCCCTGCCCGACACCTTCTCCAGAATGCGGTCGAAGTACGTGTCTGTATATTCTGCTGCGACCTGCTCTATCCTCTCGTAGAACGGGGTGAGGTACGCATCCTTCTTAGCCTCGTAGGCTGAAGAAAGGTAAGCCGGTGGCATTGGGAGGACTATGCGCTTCTTGATCTCCTTCACAATGCCCTCCCTGTAATGCCTTACTATGACCGGGTACTTGAACCAGCTGCGCGGGTCGTTCTTGTCCGGCGAGGGGCTAAGCAGGAACGGCTTGAAGGTCCCGCGCACCCTTGTGGCCTCAAGCACCAGCTGTATGAGCTCCCTTGAACGCTTCGTGATGCTGGGCAGCGAAGGCACGGTGTAAAAGACGATGAGGTTCCTGTACCTCATGGTCTCGGATACCTTTCCGAACAGTATCAGCTCCTTGCTCTGCCACTCCTGGCTGTCTATGCCCTGACCGGCCTCATCGAATACTATGACCGTTCCGGGCGGTGGCCTTGAGTTCAGTATCTTCAGGAACTCGGGGATGGAGAATACCACGTTGTCTACGGTGAAGTTCCTATCGACGAGGTAGGCAAGGCTCAGGGCCCCGTACGATTTGCCAGACCCCGGCTGTCCTATGAATACGACGTTGATAGGCCTCTTCTCTATCCTCCTTTGGTGTATCCAGCGGAGGATCCATACGTCCTTCCATGATGCACCGCTTATGCCCTCATAGCCGCCTTCATCCATCAATCTCGTCACCCGCCATGTTCTCTGGTTCATCGTCGCTCGATGGACCGCTGTCGCCGTCAACTGGCGGCAGCCTCATATCGCTTGAGAGGACATCGCTCGTTGAGAGCACCACATCCTCGCCTATGTATCCCATGGTCTTCATCAGCGCTGTGATCTGCCCGAACCACATCATGAGGTAATGCAGGTACTTCCACCTGAATTTATAGAAGTTTACCTCTATAAGCGGCTCTACCTGCTTGAGCTGATGGTATATAGAGGAGAGCTTGGTCTGATAGTTCATCTGCGCATAGGTGCCGGACATGTTGGGCGTATTCTCCACTATGGCCATCAGCATAGTATGCAGCTGGACGATGCTTATCAGGTTCTGCTCCAGCTGCTCTGGTGAAGGATCCCTGTTCCTAAGCGTGTCTGAGAGGCTGTAGTAGAGAGCAAGGACCGGATCTTTGGCGTCAACCACTTCCTCACCTCCTCCTGAGCCTCAATTTCTTGGCAAAACTTATAATTGATTGTAGAAGCTTATTTTTCTTTGTCTGCGTGAAATTTGATACATCTGTAGCAATTTCCAAACCCCCGTCATGAGCCTCAGCGCCACGGCTGAAGGACACTGGAGTACTCGGAGCCTCTGCACGGTGCTCCACCTTCGGCTCCGCAGGCGCATCCACAGAAGGCGGCTGGCGCTTCTTCTTCGGTAACCGACGGCCCTTGAATATGCGCCTTATTTCGGATATGATCGAGACGCTCTCCTTAAGGCCATCGAGCATGCCAGCGACCTCGTCCTGAGTGTAGCCCATAGCCTCCATATAACCCAGAACGGCTTCGTTATCCATATTATAGACCGCAATCATCACCTTGAGCCTCTCCAACGCCACATACTCAGGCACCTTGCCGAAGAATACATACGAACGGATGCCGTTCGGCTCAGGAACGCGGAACGGCGCTATGGACAACGGGTAGACCGGTATCATGGATCTTCCAGCGTCCTCAATGCCGACCGGGCGGCCAAGCACATGCCAGCCGTCGTCAAGCCTGTAGGCCGATACCAGCGGATCAAGAGAGAGGATGGCAAAGTCTATGAGCTTCTCTTCGTACACTCCCGTCCTGTCGCCCTGCACTTTCAATATCCATATCCGCTTCTCGAATGGAGGGTGCCCCTCGGTCTTCATATAGGTATTCATCGGAAATGGGCTTTGAAGCGGTTTCCAGCCTGGCAGCGTGTCATTCTTTGCCACTTTGAAGAACATCGGAGTCATTATCTCCTCCATTGCCCTTATCTCCGTGTGATCGGGGTGCTGTGGTGGGATACGCACAACAACCGCTTCGACTGTGTCGTCCAGCAGATCCGAAATAGACGGAAACGTGAACTTGGACGAGGGGTCTTCCCTCTCTATCACCGACTTTCTCTTCATATCGTAATAGGAGTTGTCCTTCAGCCCTGGGTTTTCAAACTCCAGATCCCTGAAGAACAGCTCATCGCCCCACCTCTCCTGCGGGACGCGGTATGGGAAAGACCTCGGATAGTAGTCCCTGCCAGTTTTTTTCCTCACTGCACGGTGCAGGACTTCTTCCGATGCACGCCTCTGGTGTTCCAGCTTTTTCCTGAATTTTTCCTCGGTGCTGCCGAGGCCTGACAGCATGTCATCAAAATCACTGCCCGCCATTGTTATCAGCCACCTCGCCCTTCTTCTCCATGCTGTCGAGCATTTCCTTCATCTGCTTCAGCCTATTCTTGAGGTCGTTGAGCTCTGCCGTGGCCGCACCGGCTTCATCTGTCTTTGCGCTCTCGATTATGCGCAGCCTGCGGTCTGTGAGGTCCTTGCCGAACACAAACGACTCAAAGTCAAGGGTCTCCTTCAACGTCTCATCGTACTGCAGCGTGAGGTTCACAAAGGGCACAATTGTGTCGTAAACAGAGGCCTTTGCTATGAACCTGTGCTCAGGAAAATGGTGCCACTGGAAGTGCATCCATACTGGATAGTCCCCATTATCCGCAAACTCCATATCATCCACGGCGTAGGCGACTCCCCCGTCAGTGCTGCGGACGGTGTTAACCAGGCCGTCTGTCTGTATATACTGCATTACCTTTGCGGGGATGTAGTAAGTACCCCTATTTATGGTGCCATGTTCAGAGTCTATCTTATCATAGTACACCTTCGTGTACGCTGGATGGTAGAACCTGCTGACGAGGATCGCGCTGATCAGCATACCGAAGATGAGCGTGGGGATGGCTATCGTCAGGCCTACGAGGAAATAGGCTGCGGTAAAGAGCACCGCGCCAAGTATTATAGAGGGGAGGGAGTCGATGATGTCCCTCTTCAGCGAGAAGGTCTGCTCCATGATCTCCTTCAGCTTCGCAATCATGGCCTCAGTCTGCGTATCAAGATCGACGTCAGGTTTTTCTCCGGTTACAGCTGCTCTGATGGCGGCCTGCTCCCTCTCTATGTAGCTCTCTTCACGGGCTATTCTCTTATTTCTTATTCTCGATATTAGACCCATCAATCCACCCTTATAGCTTTGCGGTCCTTTCTTCTCGCAACAATAGGCCCTACAATAAGGGCACTCGCAACTATGATCAGCACAACACCCGCATCAACCTTTACCTTAAAGAGATTAAGATAGGCCTGGGTATATATAGGAATGGGCGCCGGTGGGGCATATATCTTCTGCAGTGGAGCCGTCGCTATTGGAATGCCCTGAAACCTGTACGCTACCGAATTAAGATCCACAACCACGTCCGATGTGCTCGCGTTGACGTAGAGTAGGAATGTATGCTTGCCGACAAAAGAACCAGATGCTACGTAGCCTCCGTTTGAGAATATGGTGTAAGTGGCCTTCTGCGACGAATACATGGTAATGTTCCAGTATGGATACATTATGGGCAGAATGCGGTAGGTGGCGTTTGCAGCGATGAGCGGGGAGGCGTAGAGGAACTGGTCATTGCTTCCCAGCGTGGAAACCGCGTAGACAGCCTGAAAACTGTATGTGGTAACCGACTGCACGACGGTAACGTTAAACGCATAGAAAGACAACGGCGTTGAGCCAGGCGCCTTGCTTATATTGAAGTAGAGGTCCCCGTGCCCGCTGATCGTAAAGGATACGGTCTCCGGGGTTGAAGCAAATCCGTTCTGCACAACCTTTCCATTGTAGGAAATATTGTACTGGCCGTAGTCTATGAAGACGTTGATCACGGGCAACACGGTGTCGTTGTATGAATCGAGAGGCACCGCCAGCGTTATGTTCGTGACGGGTGATGAAGACCATACGGATATATAGGGATTGGCAGGTGCAGGTGGGGCTGACGCCGAAGCAGTCGATGGTGCAGAAAGAAGCACGGCAGCGGACGCCAGAAGAATCAAAATGAACGCCCTGTTCATGCGCCCAACACCTGATGTGGCATATTCGGAAGGGCCAGCACAAGCGATCCTGAGATGAAGTGACGTACATCCGATATTATGATTGGAAGGGTAAGGCCCATCTTAACTGCAAAAACAATGAACAATATCACAATTATTATGATTAACGCCGCAGATATAACTGCTCCCATATATTCATTTACACCTCAAAAAATGAATGCTCAAGAAAAATTTAAAGTTCGCGTATTTAAAAGAGAAGTTAGGGGTTTGGGGGAAGCTGTAAATCTCAACCTCTTCGTACAAGAGATACACGGACTTCCCTCAATGGAAATATTTATAAACAATTTACCATACTTATAGATAGTGATAACAGCCACCAAAGTGAAGCTGTATCCAAACGAAGGACAGAAAATTTTACTGGAGAAGCACTTTGGCAGCTGTAGATTCGTATACAATTATTTCTTAGCGAAGAGGGACGAATACTATATAACGCATAGGGATGCTAAAAAATCCTCTTTAAACTATTTAGACACACAGAACATGCTCATCGATCTAAAGAAGGAATATCCATGGCTGTACGAGATCAACGCCCAATCACTTCAGATGTCTCTACGTTTCTTAGACAATGCATTCAAGAACTTCTTTCATAAGAATGCAGATCATCCAAGATTCAAAAAGAAAGGTATTAACGAATACTTTGCAGTACCACAGCACATAAAAATTCAAGGAAACAGGATCTATTTCCCAAAGTTCTCTGAAGGCATATACTTCAAGGGATCTAGAGAGAAACTTTCAAAGATCAAAGACGTCAACGAGATAATAATAACAAAGGATTCAGGATACTACTACTGTTCCATAATATATGAGATACCAGAAGAGTTCCCAGAGAAGAAACCATTATCTGAAGAGAACTCCGTTGGCATAGATCTAGGCATCGAGAAGTTCGCAACATTATCGGATGGAACAGTGATAGAGAATCCAAGGTTCATAAAGAAGATAGAAAAAAGAATAAGACGATTACAAAAACAGTTATCAAGAAAGCAGAATGGATCGAAGAATAGAAGGAAGCATATACTTAAATTACAGAAGGAGTATATGAAGATCAGGAATATGCGTGAAGACTTCGATGATAAAATATCGACTGCGATAGCCAAGCGGTACGATACCATCGTCATCGAAGATCTGAACGTATCAGGCATGTTTAGAAACCACCATATTGCAAAGAGTCTAAGTGATGTTTCTTTCTATTCCTTCAAGCAGAAACTGGAATGGAAAGCAGAAAAATATGGAAAGAATATAATAGAGATAGGAAGATTCGATCCATCATCTAAGATATGTTCAAGATGCGGTAACATAAAGCATGATCTGAAGTTATCAGATCGCATATATCATTGTGATGTATGTGGTCTCATCATAGACAGGGATCTGAATGCCGCCAAGAACATAAGGAAAATTGGACTTATAAAAGTAGGGCTGGTGCAGTCCGAACTTACGCCTGTGGAGATCGCAACATCGGGCTTGTATGGAATATATCCGTACAGGCAGATGTCGGTCGTTGAATCAGGAAGCTCCGAAGCTTCAGCTTAGGAGTAGCTCACACTTGAGGATTTTCCCATTTTTTCCTTGTTTTTCCTACATTCTTCTCTTCCTGAATGCGCTGAAGAATCCCTTGAGGCCACCCCGCTTCGGCTGGCTCTGCGGCAAGTTGAGGAAGAGCTGGTTCTGGACAGGCCTGCCTATCTGCATTTGCTGCTGTACCGGCGGCTGTATCGGAGGCGGGGCCTGTGGTTGAACCGGCGGCTGGACAGGCCTTGGCTGTACAGGTGGCGGGGCAACAGGGTTCTGTACGGGCATTTGAAGGTTCAGGCCCGTTGGAACCACTGGGTTCTGTTTTCCGCGGTGCAGTCTGCTCAGCATGCTGTCCACAACCGACCTCTTCGCCTTAACATCGAAGCCACCGATGTTGAGATCGATAGTCCTGCGGCTTCTGCGGTCGAGATAGAAGGCCACAGACAGGCCTATACCCGTGACGATGGACAGCAGCGATATCACCATGTCCAGGCCTCCTCCGAAGAAGCTCACAAGAGAGAATCCCTGACTGCGCCCGAACTGCGACGATACGAAGTACTGCACTACGATGAAGTTGGACTCCCCGTTTACCGTGAAGGCCACTATCTTGAGGTTGTTTGTGCCAGCTGGATAGTCTCCGGCGTAGAGCGTCAGGTTGTAGTGATAGCCGTCTGTGGTGTTGACAAGCGTTGGCTCAAGGACCTGCGTCCCTATGAAGGCCTCTACAATGGAGAGCGGTGCTGAAGAAAGCACGGTTATTTCGTAGGTCGTGTATGGTCCGTTGACCACGGAATGGGCCTCGATGACTATGTTGGCGTTGGTCGATACCGGGAGTATGGACACATTCACCGAATACGCTGCGGTTGCGCCGAGGGAATCGACAACGTATGCAGACACCGTGTAATTGCCGACCGTTGGGAAGTAGAGCTCCTGCTCCTGGCCTGACAGGCTATGGCCCATATACTCCCATGTGACCGTATAGACGCTCGAATCTGGATCGGTGACCGTTGCGTTCACGTCCACCAGTGTGCCTACGGGCATTACCTTTGGCAGCGTGAACGATACGGATATCGGCGCTGGATACAGCCTCACCTTGAGGTACTGGACGTACGTACCGCCGTTGTACTTGAACGTAGCTATGACAGTGTTGAACTCGTTGTATATGGGGAACCTGTAGGATACGTTCATTCCGGTCAGCGTCTGGCCGTTGGGGAACGACCATGACATGCTGTACGGGCCAGGCGCGTCCCAGTTCGGTATGGCCTCAAAGTGGAATGTGGTCAGTATTGTCCCGTTCACCGTCGGCGAATATAAGAACGTTACGGGCGCGGGAAGCGATTCTACGGTGAGGCTTGCAGATCCAGTTGCACCGTTGGATGCCACCACGCTGAGCGTTACCGTGTAATTTCCTGAGGGGAAAACGTACACCGGATCTGGCTGGAGCGAGTAGTGGCCATTCCCGAAAGACCAGTTGTAGGCGTACGACGAACCGCCGAGGACAGAAGAGGAGAACTGCACGGCAAGCGGTGCAAAGCCGTAGGTTTCATTCGCAGCTATGGCCACATAGAGATGCACGGTGACGGAGAAGTTCTGGACATCGACGTAGCCCGATGCGTCCTTCACCTGAACCTCGAAGGTCTCCGGCCCTGCGGATCTGAATGCATGCGTAATATTCGCTCCGGAGAACTGCTCGCCTGACGGGAAGTACCACTGCACGGCATACGGCTTGATGCCGCCGGATATGTTAAGCGAGAGCTGCTCTTGCTCGGAGGCGATGATCCTGGAAGGCGCTATCAGCGATGCGTGCGGGTCCGGAAATACGGTCTCATTTATCTCGGCTATGGCTTCCCTTCCGAATGCATCTGTCACGGTGAGCTGCACAACGTAGGAGCCTGAGGCCGGGAATGCGAACGTCAGCGTGGCATTGGAGTAGGTATGGCCGGCTATGAGCCATGAATATGTGTATGGGCCCGTGCCGTTTGCGAGTATGGATCTGAACTCTATGGGCACGTTTGCATCAGTGCGGTTCGTGGGCGTAACGATGGAGACGGACGGGTTGGGCCTCACCGTTATTGTGGAGCGCAGGATTACCGATTCGCCGGCTGAGTCGTTCACATAGGCGGTTATCTCGTATGTGCCGGCCTTCGTGAAGTACTGCGAATACGAAGAGGATGAGGACACCTTGACGCCGTTTATCAATACTGCGTACGTGTATGACGGCGTTCCATTGGCAGCTGTCAGCGTTATGTTGTCCGTGATGTTCTCATCGACGGTCGGGTATTTGACCGATATGGAGGCATGAAGCGCCGGGTTTACGACGACCGATACGCTGTATGTGGCGTTGTGGCCAAGATCATCGATGACTACGAGCTTCACAGTGTATGTGCCAGGCACAGCGAACAAGTAAGTCTGATCTTGCTGGGACGATACAAGGTTGCCGTTTACGTACCACTCATACGTATAAGGAGAGGTGCCTCCAGAGACATGCGATGCAAACGATACGGACATGCCCTCATCGATGGAGCTGGCCGAATCCGATATTGAAACGCTCACAGGGGCGTTGACCGTTATCGTAACCGATGCGCTCGAAGCCTCGCCGAAGGAGTCCTTAACGATCAGCGTGATCGTATACGATCCTGATGATGGGAAGGCATGCGATGCGTCCGCGCCGTAGGCGAAGACCGCTCCGTTGATCTCCCAGGTATAGTTGTACGGAGAGACGCCTCCGGACACGCCGGACAGGAACGATACGGACATGCCCTCATCGATCGCCGTGCGGTTGGCGTATATCGATGCTACAGGCAGCGGCTCGACATATACAGCACGCGAGAAAGTGGCGGTGTAGCCGAAGTAGTCCCTCAGCGTGACGTTTACATAGTAGGTCCCGGGTGCTGGGAAGGCATGGGCGATCGATGGACCATATCCTATGATGGCTCCATTTACGTACCATGTGTAGTTGTACGGGGATGTGCCGTAGAGAGGCGTTGCATTGAATTCGTCCTGTACGCCCTGATCTATGTACACATACTTGACGCTGAAGGAGACAGACGGCGGTGAAACAACATCGACGGTAACGTTGCTTGAAACGGTATAGCCGTTTGCGTCTGTCATCTTCACGGTTACCGTGTATGTACCCACCGCGTTGAACACATAGGTGAACGATGCGGAAGTGGATATGACGTTACCGTCCAGCACCCATTCATACGTATACGGGCTGAGGCCTCCAGACCCGGATGCGGTGAATGTCTCTGCGTATCCTGCATCCATCTGCGAGTAATCTGCCTTTGCCGACACCGATGGATCTGGATGCACGGTAACCGTGGTAGATGAGACCGCGGTCTTGCCAACGGCGTCCGTGATCTCGACCTCAACGGTGTAATTTCCGGGCGAAGCGAAGGAATAGCTGAATGACGAGCTGTTTGATAAGGCCTGGCCATTGACGTACCATTCGTATTTGTACGGAGATGTACCGTTTGAAACCTTCACGGTAAATGTCTCACCCTGACCGGCATCGAGCGATGCCCTCGGTGCATAGATCTGGCTCGATGGGTCTGCATTGACAGCCTCTATCAGCGTTGAGGACTCAACGGAGTAGCCTATGCCGTCCTTGACCACGACGTATATGCCGTAGGTTCCAGAGGAAGTAAAGGACGTAGTGTATTGGTAGGACGTGGCTCCTGATATTGCCGTACCATTGGACCAGTACCACTGGTATGAATAAGAACCAGTTCCGCCTGAAGCTGATGCTGTGAATGTTATGGAGTTGCCGATGTCTGTGGGGTTCTGGCTTGACGATATGCTTACGGATGGATCTGTATTGACCGTTATGACTGTGGTTGCGGTTGCGGTGACGCCGTCTCCGTCGGTCACAGTCAGCGTGACGTTGTACGAACCTGATGATGAGAAGGAATAGGTGACGTTCTCAGTGTTGAATATGTGCCCCTGTATATCCCATCTGTACGTATAGCCGGGCGAGCCGCCGCTGACGGACGGATCGAACAGATCCACAACACCCGCGTCAACGCTCGTGTACTTGGCGGTTATGGCAGCGGTTGGGGGTGTGTTTGCCCTGACGGTTATTGATACGTTGTACCACTTTCCCTGAACGATGTAGTGCGCAGATATGGGGAATGATGCGATGCTGGTGTTCTCAAACGTGAGACCGATCTGCACATCGTTGGCGTCGGCAGTCTGGTTGATATCATCTACAAACCAGTACACGTTTCCGCCGGCTATGGAGCCGTTTACAACTATGCCCCAATAGTTCTCTTTTCCATAGGTTATGTTTGTCGGGCCTGCAATGTATATTGAGGGGAGCTGATCGGCTGTTATAGCTACCGCTGAAGTGTTCGTCTGGTTCAGGCCATCCCTTATCTTAACCTCGATTGTGTAGGTGCCTGGAGCTCCGAACTTGTAGGTCAGATAGGCCCCGTATCCTATTACCGCAGAACCGTTGAGCCATGTGTAATTATACGAGCCGGTTCCGTAGGATCCGGATGCCCTGAACAGGTCATTTGTGCCGGCGTAAACGGGATTGTACTGAACGGATATTGAAACGGACGGCTGATGGTTGACCACTATTGTCTCAGATGCGGAGGCAGTATCGCCCAACGAGTCCCTGATCGTGACCGAGGCCGTGTATGTGCCAGGCTCGCTGAAAGTGACCGTTGGATCCTGAGCGTAGTATGTGGCGCCGTTGATCGTCCAGGTGTAATTATACGAGCCGGTGCCACCGGAAGCTGATGCGGTGAACGTTACAGGAACGCCTGTATCTGTTGGGCTGGGTGATTCGCTCACCGCCACTGATGGATCTACGTTCACCGTCTCAGTTAGAGTTGAAGATTGAGCCGTATTGCCGTTTGCGTCCTTGACCACGACGTATATGCCGTAGGTTCCGGAGGAAGTAAAGGACGTAGTGTATTGGTAGGATGTGGCTCCTGATATTGCCGTACCGTTGGACCAGTACCACTGGTATGAATAAGAACCAGTTCCGCCTGAAGCGGACGCAGTGAACGTAACGGAATTACCGATGTCTGTGGGGTTCTGGGATGATGAGATCGAAACCGATGGATCTGTATTAACAGTCTCAGTTATAGTATTTGAGGTTGCAGAATTGCCTACGCTGTCCTTGATTATGACATAGACACCATACGTTCCTGAGGAAGAGAATGATGTGGTGTATGACTGTGAGGTCGCTCCTGATATTGCCGTACCGTTGGACCAGTACCACTGATATGTGTAGCTTCCTGTACCACCACTTGGTGATGCTGTGAACGTAACGGAATTACCGATGTCTGTGGGGTTCTGGGAAGAGGTTATGCTTACGGATGGATCAGGATTTACCGTCTCATCTATCGTATTTGAGGTTGCAGAATTGCCTACGCTGTCCTTGATTATGACATAGACAGAATCAGAGCCGGAAGACGAAAAAGACGTTGTATATGTCGATGAGGTTGCTCCCGACACTGCTGCACCGTTCAGATACCACTGATACGTGTATGAACCAGAACCTCCACTGGGGGAAGCGGTGAATGTGACGCTATTGCCGATGTCTGTGGGGTTCTGGGAAGAGGTTATGCTTACGGATGGATCTGAATACACCGTCTCCGTAAATGAATATGATGCTGAGTCGCCGACCGAGTCCTTGATCGTCACGTTGACGTAATAGGTACCGGGAGATGAGAAGGACGTTGAGAATGTAGAGGTGGTAGACGACTGCACTGCTCCATTGAGATACCAGGTGTATGAGAATGCCCCCGTTCCTCCGGAAGCGGACGCAGTGAACGTGACGCTGTTCCCGACATCCGTTGGATTCTGGCTAGACGATATGCTTACGGATGGATCTGGATTCACGGTTTCGGTAATCGTATTTGATTGAGCTGAATTGCCAATACCGTCATGGACAACTACATAGATATTATAGGTTCCAGACGAGGAAAACGAAGTTGTATATGTGGACGACGTAGCTCCGGACACAGGATTGCCGTTGAGGTACCACTGGTATGAATAAGAACCAGTTCCGCCTGAAGCCGATGCTGTGAATGTAATGGAGTTGCCGACATCAGTCGGGTTCTGGCTAGACGATATGCTTACTGAAGGATCGGCGTTGACCGTCTCGGTGGCGCTGGCCGATCCAGATACGCCTATGCCGTCCTTGCCGGTAAGATCGACAGTGTAAGTTCCTGCAGAAAACGTTGTGTTGAACGCAGGAGTTGTGTACGTGCTGCTACCGACGGTCCAGCTCCATGTGTATCCTGCCGATGATGGAGCGGTCCCGCTGGTAGAACCGCCTATTATCACGCTGAGGAAGAACTGTGTGTTTCCAGCGTCCGTGGACGATATGATTGGCGGAGTTCCGGAGGTGGATATGGGACCGCCGGTGATGTTCAGGGCTGACATGGAAGGCCCTCCGCCCATGTTGCCGTTGTCAACCGCAACGAAATACCAGCCAGCCGAAAGCGTCTCGGTTCCGGAATACTCGGTTGCACCTTCGGAGTGCCATGCATTATCGCCGAGGACGGATATCCAGTTGACGCCGTTGTCCGATATCCATATGGCGCCGTTGTCGTCGTATTCGCCGTAGAAAGTGTACGTTCCACCGCCGAAGTACAGGACAGTTACGGCAACGTAGCCCTCATCGTATGCGCCTCCACTCGGCTCAGTGTTCAGGACGCTGAGGCTCGACGGGTACGGGACGTTAGGCCTGCCCAGGAATGTCTGCCCGTTGTATGCTGGGTTTCCGTAGTCGTAGCCGAAGCCGCCATCTACGAAGGTGCCTGTCCATGTTGATACGTTGTTCTGGAACGAGTCCGGCATGATGAGCGGGTACGAGGCGATCTCTGAATAGGGCACAGCGCCTTCGTAGGGGGCGGACGTGTACGAGTAGACGTAGAATACGCCCGGGGTCATATCGTTGAGAATGTATACGGAAGGCGGGTTGAACACATATTCGCTTATCGTGTATGATGCTGTATGCCCGTCGCTGTCCGTGACTACTACCTCGATAGTGTACGAACCGGATGATGAGAAGGAATAGGAGAGCGTGGAGCCGGATCCTTCGGACGCTCCGTTGACGTACCACGCGTACGATATCGAGCCTGTTCCACCGGATTCGGATGCTGTGAATGTAACGCTATTACCGACATCTGTGGGATTCTGGCTCGAAGATACGGACACTGATGGGTTGTTGTTTATCGTGACCGTTACGGATGCGCTGTACGTTTCTCCGACCGCATCAGTGACGGTAACGGTGACCGTGTAGGATCCGGCGGAGCTGAACGTGTATGAGAAGTCCTGGCTCGTAGATACCTGAGAGCCGCCTATGATCCATGAATACGTATACGGAGAGGTACCGCCCGAAGGCGTAGCCGAAAACTCTATGGGATACCCGACGTCTGCAGTGCTGACGTTGGATGAGGCAGAGACTGTTGGACCTGTATTTACAGTTTCGTCGATCGTGTTAGAATCGACCGTGTATCCTGCGGCATCAGTTACCGCGACATAGTAGTCGTAGGTTCCGGACGAAGAGTAGGAAACAGAATATGTGGATGATGTTGCTCCTGATATGGCGTTTCCGTTCAGGTACCACTGATACGAATACGGGGATGTGCCGCCTGACACGGACGAGCTCAGCGTTATGGTCTTTCCCACATCGGTTGGGTTCTGGGATGAGGATATGCTTACGGATGGATCTGTATTGACGGTCTCTGTCAGGGACGCCGAGACGGTGTTTCCGTTTGAATCGGTCACTGAATAATCTAGCAGGAACTGACCGGTAGAACTGAATGAATATAAGAACGATGATGTGGAGCCTGATGCAAGCTGAGAATCTGATGTAGATGTGCCGTCGTAGAGGACGTAAGAATAGGATGAGTAGGACCCTGAGCCGCCGGAGGCTATTGCATCGAAGGCAATGGACTGGCCCTCATCGGCGGGGTTGTGTGACGGCGATATTGAAAGCGATAGGGACGAATCTACCGTAAGGCCTACGGTGTTGGACTGCGCATACGACGAGGCACCATACACGATCACGTATACGGTGTCGGATCCGCTGGGCAGGCTTGTAGGATTCCATGTGGACGAAGTGGCTCCGGACACAGGATTGCCGTTCAAATACCACTGATAGGAAAAGGGGGACGTACCGGTGTTGGATGAGATGGAGAAGCTGTCGGCCTGATTTGCATCCAGCGTGGTCTTCGACGCCGTGATCGACACGGAGAAGGGGGTATAAGTGCCTGTAACGCTGTACGTTCCTCCAGGAGATGCGAATATCACTTGGTACGACGGCGTGTTCCAGCCGGGGACACTGTCCCAGTCGACCTCAAAGGATATTCCGCCTCCTTCTTGAGACGTCTTCCATTCTGCGACGAGGGTGATCGTTTCCCCTGGAGCTGCTGATCCACTTGCGCTGTTTTCGGTCCCGTGGAGATACGCACCCCATGAGGATACGTCGGAGTTCAGTCCGCTCTCATGAACGTTTACCGTGGCCGTATAGGTATAGTATGTAAACGGATTTACTCTCCATTCAGGCCCAATGTGGGGATCAAAATGGCTCAGCGGGACCTCAGCCGGAACGAGGGCAGAGAAGAGCATCACGGTTGCAACAACCAGAAGAAAGAGACGCCTTGAACGATCTTTCATGCTTTATCAATGCACAAATGCACGAAAACAATAAAAATAACTTGGAAAAATTTTCGAGGAGGATCAGAGAAGGTCCACGCCCAGCTTGAAGAGTGTGTAAATGCCAAGGAAAATCACCAGGATCACCAGCATGGCGATTATCGGCCCGAACAGGCCTGCATTGTCCGCAAGATCTGCCACAGAAACAGCCATTCCATTGAAGACCTGGGTGATTACCCCAGAGAGGAAGGTGAACGCGGAGAGAACGAAGCCCTCTAACGTTGCAACAACCTGCCCAATGACATCATTCCCAAATGAGCCCATTGCGTTTTCAATACCCGAGACAAGCGAAGAGAAGTCTGAGACTATGGAAGATGGATCTGTGAATATGTTCTCAATCGCAGCTCCAGCACTGGCAAGCCAGCCGAAGAAGCCGCCAGAAGAGGTCTTCGGGGGCTGGACGCTGATCGCCATTATGGGCGATGAAATGGCCACGGTGGAATTTTTGGCGATCACATACACGCTGTAGGAACCCTCTGAAGGAAAGGTGTATGGTATGGATGCGGGGCTACTACCCTGAGCGGATGCAACCTCACTACCGTTCACATAAAGCGTAAAGGACGATGCGCCGGGCAAATCGGTCGCCACAGATATGGAGATCTGAGATCCGGCATAGATCGGAGATGGCAGGGATACGGTCACCGAATAGGATGAGGAGTACGGCGATGCGGTTTGTACAGCTGCGGCCGGCGGAACGGCAAGGAGCATGAATACGGCCAAAACCATTAAGAAAAAAGGAACGAGACGACTAAACTGCATCGTCGATCCCCCTGAATGCTATCAGAACAAGGAAAGCAAGGGAAATGCCCAACAAAACCAGAAAGACCAAGACCACTGGGGCCAGCCATTCAGGCCTTATGGACGAGAGTTCCAGAGCAAACCTTCCGAATATGTTTCCAATGGCATTCCCGAATATGGCGAAGAATTGAGAAAAACCAGAGCCTATGACCTGGGCTATAAGATGAAAGAAAATTATAACGGAACGCCCGAGTGCTGAAAAAAGTGTAGACATTGAACGGCCTCGAGGTCAGACATCTTCTTCCGCACCGAGGACGTCCCTCTCTATTCCATACGCATCGAACCAGAAGTACATCACAGCGCCGGCGAGGCCTATGACTATCACGAATATCACAGGCGCCCATATGCCCAAACCCTGCAGTGAGTACGACCAGTTCTGGAACATGGTCTGTATCGACGAACCGAAGCCGCCGAATATATCGTGCAGCAGCAGCGATATGCCGCTGGTTATCGCATTCACGATCGGCTCAAAGATCGAATCCCATATGAGCTTCAGTATGCTGCTTACTGAGGGGAAAGTTTCCCATGTCGCTGGAAAAAGAAGGAGGAAGAAGAGCGTTGCCTCTCCCTTTGCCTTCTCTTTCAGCTTTCTGAACCATGTCCCAAGGTATTCTTTTATTTTTTTGCCCAGCATGGCCGGTCACCTGTTCTGGCCGCTGTTCATCAGTTCGTGCTTTATGAATGTCTTGTTATGCATGTATGCTGCAACGACCAGGAAGGCCACAAACGCTAAGAAGGTCACGATAAGCAGGAACATCGCTGCCGGATTGCCTGCAAAAGCTGCGACCTCAACGTACTGCGGCCAGTCAAAGTAGTAGGCTATGAATGCTCCTATGAAGCCGCCGATGATCATCGAACCGAAGAACCTTACCAGCAGATCCACTATGCTTCTCCTAGGCCTTGTGACCTCTTCAACAAGAGCCCAGAACATTGCACCGGTTAGCAGCCCAAAGATGAACATCCCATGGGTTAGGGTTATCACCGTGCCGTTGATGGATACTGAGGGCTTGGTCATGAACAGCGCCAGCCCGAACAGACCCATAATGGCTGCGAAGACGCTTGCCCACAGGTCCCACGTGGTGCTGTACATCTTGGCTTCCACATTTATCTTCTTTGCTGTTACCATATCCACCCTCTATTTCCTTCCTCTTCTTCGCGAAGCCTTTCTCTTCACTGTCCTCTTTCGCGCTCCACTTTTCCTTCCATTTCTCTTCTTTACCAGCTCTCTCACCTCTTTCCTCTCTTTCTTCCACCGGATCCAGCCTTCCTGCCGGCATACGGAACTGATACGCCCTTCGCCTTCATCGTCTTTATTGATATATCATGGAACGGCAGCATCAGGAAGACGCCGACAAGTGCAATTATTCCAGCAGCAACTTCAGCAACATATTCAGCCGTGGTGTAGTTGAAGACACCAGAAGACACCCCGCTGGCAGTCAGCATGACTTTGTACGAAGTTGCCGGCTCAGACGGGAACTCAAGCTTGACCATCACAGTATCGTTCTGGGGGCCGGTCAGCATCGCCGGGCTTACCGGGATATTGTAGTCAATTGTACCGTTCAGCGGCACTTTGGCTGCATATGCAGGCGTGAAGGAAGCCGCTGTGGTGCCGTACCCGAAGACTATGGTCATGTTGCCGGTCATGCTCTTATAGACCGTGGCTCCTGTTGCGTTCTTCGTCGCTATGTCCACTCCGCTCAGGTACACTGTCAGCTTGTTCACCGCATAAGCGTTGAACTGACCGAGTTTGGCTCCTGTGATCAATATGTCGGTTGCAGATCCCGGAGTAACCGTTGCTGTCTCATTGGTCAGCGCGAAAGACGTTGCATAGGCGCCTGTGCTGTTGACGTAGTAGACGTAGTGTGGTACTGTATCCGATGTCAGAACTGAGGTGTGCTGTTGCACAGCACTCATTTCCTGGGCGCTCCATCCCGCGAACGCTCCCGATAGCACTATCACAATGAAGACTATCAGGGAGAAGATCGTGAGACGCTCGCCCTTGCTTTTTTTTGTCTCAGCCATTGTTCTCAAATTTTTCTAAACGAAATCATTCTTAAAGTTAGCGATTGGTGATGGCGGCGGCAAAACGCAGGTGCTTCAGCGGCAAGATCGTTCAAGGCTCCAACGGCTGGCCCTGCTGCATGTTCGACTGCAGGACTGCCGAGATCTGGTTTGGCAAAGGCTCCGGCTGAATCTCCGCCGGCAGCTGCTGGCTGCTGTCAGCTGATGGGGGGCTGGACGGGGCGCTGTTGAGCATCTTCATCAGCTCCTTCCTTTTTATCCTATGGTAATCGAACTTGGGGCTGTGTTCAGGGCTGTATCCAAAGACCTGCACTGATCCGCGTGATTTGAGAGCGTTTTCTATTTGCGAACCAAGTTCAATGATGGACAGCAGCGCCTTGCTCACCTGGAACTCATCCTGAGCCGCATTTTCAGCGTCAGGCCTCAGCATCATGTACGGAGAACTTAGGATCTTGACCAGGTCCATGACCTGCTTGTGCAGTGCAATGGCTCTCCTGAGGGCATAGTCCATGGATCTTGGGAGGCTCTGGCTGTTGAGCATCTTCTTCAGGTATGAAAGCAGGGCTGCAAAGCCGTTGCCCACATGGGAAAAAAGTGCGGCCATCTCTGCATACTCCAGAGGGTGGTCATGGCCCATGTCATTTTTCAACGTCTCCACATAGCCGTTTACAGATGCCTGCAGAGAAGAGGCATTCTGAACCGCATCCTTCAGCGCAAATATGGTCTGGAGGAGTTGTCGGGACTCATCGTCCATCCCGTTGACGGGTACATTCGCGAGCGTCATCTGAGGCGCAGCCGGCTTCGGCTGGGAAATTGGTATGTGCTGGGCTTCATCGCCCGAACCGCGGGTGAACCATGATGTTGGTGAAACCATCAAAAACAAAAAGCCAAACTCATTCAAATACTTGCGGGAAAACCAGCATGAAGGATCAGCGGACCAGCTGATTGCTCCGTTTTTCGCCGTTGCCGTCTGGGGCGCGGTGGTGGAGGAAATTGAACCAGTTCAGGTTCCTGCTGTTGCCCTTTTCCTGCCGCATGGCAACGTAGCCGTCGGCTGCCAGGGCTTCCAAAATCAGGAGGACGCTCCTCGCCGTAGGCTCCTCGCCATATTCTCTGCCGATCTGTATGCAGATGCTCCGCACGGAGAGCCATCTGTTGCTGTATCTGGAGAGCACCTCGATTATCCTTGAAACCAGGACTTCATTCTGATCAGGATCCGTCTTCATGCTTTCTTCCTCGCCTGTGGACCACAATCGCCCATAGCGAATAAATGGCCATCATGCCCGAAAAAAGAAGGATGCCGGCGCTGAACCGCTGGAATTGATCTGAGGGCAGAAGGAACAAGAGGGCTACGCCTGACATGGTGAATGAGGCTGCTGAAAAAACGAAAAGGCGGAGCTCGATGCTATTGTTTCCCTTTTCCATGCTTCTAGACACCGACTATGGCTACGAGCCTTTTTGACTGGTTCCTGATGCTTGACTCGGAGGCGCCGACTATGCGGGCTATCTCGTTCTGAGATATATGCAAGCCTGCCTTCCTTGCTGCTATGTAGACTGCAGCTCCGGCTAGCGATGCCGGAGAGCCGCTCTTGATGTAATCCTTGATCTCAACGAAGCGCAGGGCGGTTGATCTTGCGCTGTGGTCCATAGACAGAAGGGAAGCAGCATACACCACATATTCCCTGGGATGGGCTGCAGTGTAGTTCAGATTGCCGCTGGTCTTTGCATACATCTTGATTGTCTTGTTGAAGATGGATCTGTAAATGCGCCTGTTGAGCCCGAACAGCTGATAGGCCTCACGCACCGGCATCGCATAACCATAGTTCCTGAGCGCGACGTAGAGCGTAGCGCTGATCTTTGCAAAGAGCGAGGTGTTCTGCGTCATGTTCATGCTGTTCCTTTTGTACATGAGGATGGCTTCGCGCACTACCGCATCCGGCAGACCGATGCTCTTCGCCAGCCTGTATGTATCGTTGATGACATGGCCAAGCCTCCTGTTTGCCGAACCTGCATAGATTGAATCGAGGAACTTCAGCCTGGAATACTTGTACTTGGCCTTATGGGAAAGCGGCTTGCCCAAGGCATCTCTCTTGTTATTGAAAAATGTCATTGAATTTCCAATATAATGATCCTCTGTACGCCACAACTGGCCCCGGTTTACCGCAGACATGGCTATATCCAGCTGGGAGGATATCACCGCACCGCAATTGGAGCATACGGCCTCTGCCCTAATTGAATCGTAAAAAATGCGTGTGGAACCGCATTCCGGACATCTCTGAACGTTCTGCTCCTCTGGACCGCTGACGTACATCTATTTCCCCTCCTCTTCTTCCAGGTATGGATCGATGAAGTTCAGGAACTCCTCATCGGACATGCCGAAGACGTATTTCCTGCGCTTCTGAAGCCAATTTTTGTTGTAGATCCTGCGCTTCAGGTAGTAGAAGTAGTTCTCCTCCTCCTTCTTTCTTCTTCTGCGGTTCTTCAAGAGCTCCGTGTCGTCCGGCTTGACGTAGAACGTGCCGAACATGCGCTGCTCCTTGACGCAGTCCCTGCAGAGCCCGCCGTCCTTTTTCAGATTCTCCAGCGAGGCGTTGTACTCCGTGAGCACAACCCCGCACCTTGCACATCTCTTCTTTTTTCCTTCCTCCATTTCTTACCTCCATCTATTCCATGGCGCTCTTCCCGCCAAAATTCCACCTGTGCTCCTCCAGCAGAGCGCTGAAAACCGAAGCGGAAAGGGAAAGAATGAGCAGCTCCGAGAGCAGAGAAAGCACCGTCATGACGGGGACGCTGTCTATGAACACGGACAGGATCTTGATGACGATGAGGGCGCTGGCCAGGGTCGTGAGGATCAAAACGATCATCGATGCCATGTGCAGCACTTCCGCCCATTTCCTCGAAAGCCTTGAAAATACAGGCTTCGCAATCTCGAAACGCATACCAAGTATTGTGATATTTCTATACTGCGCTTCTCTGGGGCTCTGTTTGAAATTTGATACTGAAGTATCGATATTTTCTGCATTCATTTTACCGCCTCAACCTCCATGCTTTCACTTTCCGCAGGATCGAAACGCCTGCCCCAGCCGAGTTCCGGGGTATAGCTCAGGACGGATAGGACCCACCGCCCCCCTTTCTTAGAATAGATCCAGAGCTCTACTGGAACTGTGAATTTCCAGTACTGCTCTATCTTCTTCCGATGTTTATAGACCGAATCGGACCCCGATGACGAATGGTGTCTGGAGTTCGGCGAAGCGTTCTCGCTGGTCACCTGTATGAAGCGGACGTCAGATTTTTGCAGGGCGATGATATCGACGACATGGAAGAAGTCGAAGCGCCTTGCGACATAGCCCTTGTTCGGTACGAAGACGGCTTTGTTGGACGCCCTCTCGCACACGTAGCCTTCGAGTTCGAGCTGCTTGATGGCCTTCCTCTCAAGATCGGATCGATTCATCGTCATTTCCTCCATACTCCACCACCGCGCAGTCTCCCGTATCGAAATCGATGTCATCGATCCAAAAGCGCTTTCCGAACAGGCTGTCCCTTTTGCTGATGTTTGCCACCTTCAGCCCGAAGCTGTGCGGAGAAAAAATTCCGCCGACTGCTTTATCCTTTGAAAAAATCATAAAAACGTTCTCTGGACTGTTGAGCTTATAATAAAATTCGTCTACAAAGAAGTACCTAGAAGTTGAGTCCAAGAAAACGACCGCATCTCTGCCTACAAATTGGGCTAAAAAATCATCGACCTTTGCTGTATATGCTCTCATCGCTCGAACACCTCCAGTATTGTGGTAAATTCGTCGGCCGTGAACCATGTCGTCCGCGGTTCTGCCCCTGGCGGCACTGGGATATCCCACTGCACCAGGTATGCTGTGATGTCCCCCATGTCGTTCATGTCTGTGTCTACCACAGTTCCCCATGTTCCAACAGGTATGTCGTCAATTTGATAGTCTGTTGCAACTCTGATCATGCCCTCGCCTTCTTCAATCCAAAGAGAGAAAGAGCCATCATAGCGCTAGCCACAACCCCCAGAATGCCTGCTCTGCCGAGCTGTATTGCCTTTGCCATCACGACGATGGAAACGGCAAAAGCCGCAATCATGAGAAGCTCCTGGGATCCTCTCGTGAACTCGTTTTTATTCATTTTCATCACCACCGGAGAATTTGAGCATGCTTGCCAGATTCATGATGGCGTTGTACAGCTCATTTGAGTGCTTCTTTGTCATGATCAAAAAGACCACAACAAATTCTGCCACCTTGCGAGTCTCGCAATCCTTCAACATTTCCATTATCTCCTTGTAGCTCTTCTGGAATTCCTCCATCGCTTGATCCATCTCCTCTAGATCCATCTTCTCTATGTTCATTCCTTCACCCTTCCTTCTATTCATTTCTTCACCTTTCCATTCATTTTTCCAACACCTTCTTGCCCCCTGCTAGGAGATACGTATGGAATATCATCCTGAAAAGAATGGAATGATTTCAGTCGCCTCCAGCTGAGAGCCGTCACAAAAAATGAGACTATCAGGCCGGCAATATAGAGCGCCAGCAGTATTTCAATGAGAATCCATACCAAGGACGGCACTGCGATGCCCTTCCGTGCGAGCTCCCACGCGATTATGCCGAGTATTATCAGGAGCCCGAGATTGAAGAAATCAAATTCCCATTTGTTCATGTGCGATAGACCGTTTGCCGCTGAAGTTGTGGTCCATGAGCTGCCTATCTTCATTCTTCCACCCCTGCATCGCTCTGCCCAGGCTTGACTTTCACTTCAAGGACGCTCTTTTCGGACTCTGAACCGACAAAGAAAAATTCGATTATGCGGTCGATGTTGAAATAATGCTCATTTCCGTCAGGCAACATCAGGCGGAGCCAGTATCTGTCAGCGCCCATGATTTTTCCTTCATAAGCGTAATCGGCATCCTCCGTATCCTCTGCCATCCAAAAATCAATGGTTTTACCCACATTTTTCGCGAATATCTCTCCTTTAGTCATGCTCAACCCCCTCTTCTGGTTCTGCCTTAGTGGAGCCCCTCCTTGGACTGCAATTCACACTGCCACTGAAATCATGGATCCATTTCTTTCCCTTGAAAAGCAAAATCTCTTCGCCACAATTCTTGCATTTCATTCTTCAATCACCTCTCCAGTTTCATCAGTTTTCTGGGGGTTTTTCAGTTTTCTAGAACTTCTCTGTTTAATCAGCTTCACTGCCACAGGCTGAATATTCTCCGGCTTAAACCTCTCCTCTATTATCTCGCAGTATTCTGATGATATCTCTATCAGTATGCTGTCCCTGCCCAAAATCTGTGCGACTACGCCAGTTGTTCCTGAACCAGCAAATGGATCAAGCACTATACCTCCCTTTGGACAACCTGCCTCTATCAATGGAGCTACAAGCGTTTCTGGGTATATTGCAAAATGAGCTTCTTTATGGGGGATAGTAGGTATACTCAGAAAGTCTTCGCCATCAGCATTAGCAGATGCTTCAATCACATCCCCGGGGTTAGCTCCTTTTGGATTGCCACGGATAGAGCCACCGTGCTTCCCCCCACACGAACTATTTTGCTCATATTTTTGCCTTATGTTTGGTCTGGGTTTGTTTATGCCTGGGTTTATACCTTTCCCTACTGTATTATACTTGTTTCCTCCAGATACAGCCCTTAGCGATCTATTTGGGTCTGCTAATGGCTTTCTCACAGAATCCAAATCAAAGTAGTATTTCTTGCTCTTTGTGAAGAAGAACACATATTCCCATTTATTTGAGAACCTGTCTTTTACTGAAGATGGAAGGCCGTTCACTTTACGCCACACAATCTTATTCCTAAGTATCCAGCCATCATCAATCATAGCAATGGCAAAGCGTTCTGGGATCATCATGAGGGATTTCTCTCGAATATTCCCATAATCCGCCTTAAGAACTATGGCTATACCCTTTTCTCTGCCTTCCTCATCCGTGTGCGCCAATTTATGATCGGCCCAGCCAGACCTCCTGCCCATATTTCCTGCATACGAATCTCCCATATTCCAGAACACCGTTCCTGTCTTCTTGAGGACGCGCTTTATTTCTTTAGTGATCATCATCAAATGTTCGATGTACATCTGGTAGGTTGGCTCAAGACCTAACTGACCTTTCCAGGAACCGCATTTTGAGCAGATTGCACTGGTAATATCTGGTTTATCAAATATTTCTTCATTTCTTTGATTACCAACAGATGCTATATGGTTAGGGTCTCTGAACCTTAAGTTGTCTTTGTAATCCTTATAAGAAATCCAATCATGTTCGCAATTAGGTTCCCTATCCCACACCGTATCTGCTCCCTTATATGACCGAAGGCCGTAGTATGGAGGGCTTGTAATAACACAGTCCACGCTTTCATCTGGAAGGCTTCTCAGAGCGTCGATTGCATTGCTATTTATTAGCTTCATTCTTCAACCACCCCAAGTCGCTCAAGTTTTTTCGAGCATTTCCCGCATTTCACATAGTCAGATCCAAGTTTTTCGTCTACCAGCCTTATGTTTTTATTGCAAAGGGCGCGGCCGTCAACGTTGTAGTGAACCACCGTTCTGTAAGTACCCATTGGGTCTTCGCCATAGGTTGATTTCAGCCATGCAGAATAGGAAGGCAACCATCGAGCCGTCATTCTTCAATCGCCTCCCCTTCCGCAACGCTCAAAGGTCTGAACGAAATGATCGAAGAAACTGGAATCCGCCACTCCTTGCCATTCGGCCTTTCGAGTTTGGCGTTTTTGTAGACGTGAGCCAGAATGCCGGATCTACATATGATCTGCCCGCCCCTGAGCCGGCAGCGTACCTCGACCCACTCGCCGGTGTGCGCCTTCAGATCCCTGAATATCCTGTCCGAATTCAAGATATCACCCCTAGTTGGGAATCAAGATCTTTGCATTCGTTCCCCATCGATCTCCCTCAGGATCTCCTTTTCCGCGAACGCACGGATCTTATCGCCCAGCACCGGATCTGAATCCACTATCCTGACGCCTACCTCTTTGGCCACCGCCTCCTCATTGCCTGCGAGGACGTCCGCAGCATAGCCGAGAAAATCGCTGTTGAATTTTTCTATGTCAAGCGCGATGCCGTACCTGCGCGCTATCCCGTCAGGGTCGGATAGCTTCTTCTCGTTGGGCGTGAGCCTTCTCACGTCCTGTATCAGAAGCCTGAGCGCCACGGCAGGCATCCTCTCCTGAACGCGCATGGCCTTCTCCAGCTCTTTCTGCCTTGCCTTCTTCTGTTCTATCTCATTAAGCTGGATCCTGAGCTTCGCCGTTTCAAGCTCATGCTTCTGGATCTCCTCCTGGATCTTCCTTTCCTCTAGCTCAATCTTAGACGAAGTGAGAGCGTCTATAGCATTTCTTAAAAGATCCGTAGGGCTTATGCCGAGAGCTTCGAGCTTCGCTTTTTGATTCGCCGTTATATAAACGCTGATCTGGGTCAACTGTTCACCAGCAGGCTTAGCCTGCCTTGGTCTTCCAGGCCTTCTCCTCTCAGGAATGTTCATTTGCCCTGCTCCCTCCTTTCTATCTCATCAAGCTGGATCCTGAGCTTCGCTAATTCCAGCTCGAGCATCTGTATTTGTTCCTGGATCTTCTTTTTCTCCAACTCAATATTAGACGAAGTGAGCGCGTCTATTGCATTACGTATCAGATCGGTGAGGCTTATGCCGAGAGCATCAAGTTTTGCCTTCTGACTTGCCGTGATGTAAGCACCGACATGGACTAGCTCTTCTCCTACTGGTTTCAACTTCTTAGGCCTTCCAGGCCTTCTCCTCTCTAGAGCGTGGTACTTTTCCTGCTTCTCAATCCTGATCTCTTTTCCATTTTCCATTCTTTTTACCCCCTTTATTTGAATTAATTACATGCAATAGTTGCAACTAATTAATTAAATCAAAATTTTTTAAAGCCGTATTTTCGGGCTTCCAAGAATTTCACACTATTGTGAAATTCGATCGATATCACAATAGTGTGAAATTCATTTTTAATTGCGGAGCCAGTTCTATAGCCGTTCTGTATGAAAAAGCCGTTGGAGGGTGATGGGAATTTCACAGCACTGTTAAATTCACTTTTATCTACATAGAACGGCTGCGCCGTGCAATCATATTCTGGTCTTCCGCTGTTCATAGCTGCACCCCCTGAATCACGCCGTCTCTTGGCTCGTACACGTCGCCCTTCATCTTCATCTTGTCCACGGCATCCCTGATCTGGCCCTCCGTGAAGGACGGGATCAGCGTCTTCAGCTCCTCCATGCTCACCTTCCCCCTTGCCCGCAGTATGTCTGAGATCTCGTCGATCAGGCTCCTGATCTTCCTTGTGATTCCGGACAGCGTGTCCATGTCGTAGTTTATGCCGGAGAGATAGGCCTGGTATATCGACTGCATTACCTCGACGTCCGCATCCTCGACCTTGTCTGAGAGCCTGATCTTTGCGGAGGCCTCGCAGATCCTCTTCATAGCCTCCAGCGATCGGAAATTGACGGCTATCTCGGTGTTCGACGACCTTGTCTGGGCGTAGAAGTCAGCGATCTTCGCCGCGATCTCGTCGGTCAGAACAGGCCTGATCTTCTTGGCGTAGGCGATGTACTTCCTCAGAAAACCGTCGTCCTGCACGCCCGGCTTGGATATGACCCTGGCCGCCTTCTCGTATTCGACGTCCCTGGTCTTCTTCTGATCCACGAAGAAGAATATCAGATCGAACCGGTTCAGTATGGTGTCCTCAAGCCCGATCTGGTCCGCTATCGACCTCGAAGTGTCGAACCTGTGGTACTTCGGATTCGCAGCTGCGAGTATGGACGTATCGGCTTTGAAAGAACCGCGGAGGCCCGCCTTGCTCTTCTCGATCACGCCCTGCTCCATCGCCGTGTGCATCGCGTCGCGGTCCTCCTTCTTCATCTTGTCGAACTCGTCGATGCACGCGACCCCGCCGTTGGCAAGCACCAGGACGCCGGCCTGCATCACCTTCTTCCCGTCCACGTCTACAACGGCAGCTGTGAGGCCTGCTGCGGACGCCTCTGAGACGAAGAGGGATTTCGGGGCCAAGTGCCTGTTCGCCATGAGGAGCTGGGTCTTTCCAAGCCCCGGATCTCCTATCAGCAGAATGTGTATGTTGCCCCTGATCTTTGTCATCGATTCCCTGTGCTCTACGCCGCCGACGGCCTGCAGCACGATCGCCTTCTTCACCGTGTCCAGGCCGACGATCTCCGGGGCGTACATCTTTGCAAGTGCCTCCAGAGCGTCGCCCTTGGCGATCGCCTCTATGCGCTTTACGTCATCTTCCGTTATCGATATGTCCTCCACGTCCTCCTTCTCCCCGCTGATCGCCTCCAGGACCTGCGTCACGTAGACGCTCTTGTCCTTCCTCTCGACCTGCTTCTGCCTCAGTATGCCGATCACGATGACGCGGTCGCCGACGGCAAATTTGTTGAGCGTGGCGTTGCTGAAGATCACCCTCAGGGATATCGGCGTGGTGCCCACGTCCTCGTAGTTCTCCGTTATGATGGCCTCCTGGAACTTCTTCATCTCAGCCTTCCGCATCTCGACGAACGGCCCCTTTCTCTTGCACTCAGGGCACTGCCTCACAAACGAAGCGTCTATGACCGGGAGGTCGAAGGTGGCCTCGCAGGAGAGGCACTTGAAGACATGCGATGTGACCTCTTCCATGGGCGTATCCGATATGTAGCGTATCCACCCCCTGATCTGAACGAGCCTGTCCCTGTGCTTCTCGAGGGCCAGATCGCTTATGTGTATGAAGAAATCGTCCGCGTTCTTGATGATGAAGTGGGGCACCACGAAGTCAGGCCAGTCCTCGCCCTGGGCGTTCGCACTCCTGGAGTATACGGATTCGTAGAGGGCTGAATCCAGAAGCTCCAGCGTCTTCTCCGGGCTGGCGATCAGGGAGTCGTAGATCCTTCCTATCATGCGGCCGTAGGCCACCCTCTCGAATTCCTCTGCGTAATGATCGTATACCCTCTGGCGCTGTTCGTCGGTCATCCCGGCGGTGAGCTGCTCGACCTCATCGTTCGCCGGCGCCCTGTAGTTTACCGCGAACTCCTTCTCGCCTCTCATCCACTTCAGATCGAGGTGGTAGGCTTCATGCCAGTCGTGTTCCCTGCCGTCCGCAAGGAAGCGCATCATGAACTCCCTCGCGTAGTCCCATGAAATCGTAGGATCGTTCATCTCCTGCCCCTCCCGTAGAATGAACCGTAGATCTTCAGCGTCAAGGGGTTCCTCCCGACCTCGCAGACATCCGCCTCATGCCTCTCCATGAATGTGCGCAGCGCGTCCTCAGCTGCTGGAAGGTCGTAGCCTACAGATCCCATCACTATCATGTCCGTGGCGCTTAGGAATATCGGGTGGTTCTCGAAGACGTAGGCGTCCAGGATGCTCTGGACCTCCATCTGATCCCAGGACAGCATCATTCCACCCCCTCAAGAAGCTTCCTGACCGCATCATCGAAGCTCACAGGACGACCGCGCTCCTCTTCGATCCTGCCTTTGATCCTGAGGAGACGCCTGTACGTGTCCCCCTTTACCCTTATCTGCATGATATCACCCTTTGTCGATTGCTTTGACATCATCTACAACACCTCCTCGTATTTATTTTTGTCGATGAAGTAATTTACATTGACATAATTGTTAAATCTGAACATGTCATCATTGTCATCGATGACAACACGATCAACATCACCGTTCCCGCAGATACGCGTTTCGAGGGAGACGTACGATAAGCTCCGTGCGCTGAAGTTCAGGCTGGAAGGCGAGAGGCAGGAAGAGCTCTCCATGGATGACGTGATAAAGGCGCTTTTGGCTAAATACGGCGATTCCAAGTAATTTTTGCAAAAACCGTCAACGGTGCAATCATGGAAGAGAAGACTCCTCCAAGCTTCGGCAAGGAATAGTTCACAGACCATAGAATAGATCCTCCATCTCGCCGGCATCGAATGGGGGCCTCACTTGAGTGCTATTCCATATTTCTATGATCGGTGAGGGATCCGGGTAGAGCCTTCGCAGCTCCTCCTCTACCTCCTTTGGCACAAGACTCAGAACGAGAGACTCCATATGGCCACCTCCGGATAAAATTTATAAGCAAATGCAGGGGGTTGCGTAAGGCTGAGCGACGCCCGTCCGGGGCGCTCATGATCCTTCGGGTTCGCAATCTTTTCGGTGGGTCCAAAGTCAAGGTCTATCCTGCGAACCGAAGAAATTGCGTCTTCCACAGATTCCTGAATGTACTCTTTGGTCGTCTCAAACTTCGCATGTCTCATCAGGATTCGTACCATCTTAAAATAATCGTGTTTCTGCTATCCATATCAATCATCAGCATTATGATCGCTTGTTCGAAAGAAAATCATATCCTGTCGAGAAAGATCAAAGACAGATCCCCGAATTCATGATACGTATATCCCCATTCATTGGCCTTTTTTGAAATCAACCTTATAATTTCCTCATCCTGAAATGCTTCAAGCATCATTATGTGGGAACCTTCTTTTTCATGCATTCCCGTTATTAGTCCGTCCACCATTCTAATCCTGTGGTTTTGGTCTATAAATGCATTGGTTGTTCCTGATATCATTCCTTCATCATTCTCATCCTGCATCAACATTTCGCTAAGCCTAAATTTGCCACTGGTCATTTCTATAGTTTCCAATGCCCTGACCACTGTTGTACCAACAGCTATGACCTTGTTGCCCCTTTTTCTGGCTTCGAACAGCGACCTGAAAGTTCTAATGGGAATAGAAAATCGCTCCTCCATAAGGCGACGTTCATTTAGAAATTCATAAGGTTCAAGCGATCCAAGGTTACAATGAAGCGTCAGTTCTTCTATATTTATTCCTTTATCTACAAGTTTCTTTATTATTTTTGAATCGAATGAATAGGAAGCGGATGGTAACTCTACACTCCCTGGTATCTTATAGAACGGACCTTCATAATACATATCTGGAATGTCAAATGGTATATGCTCATACCTGATAAATCGACCATAATTACCAATAACATGGTCAATTGTATCATCGTTTCTATTTAGCCTTGCCCACCAATATCTAGGGAACAGATGATGCCTCTTGAAAAGTATTATTGAATCTGAACTGTCTAACAGATCCAACCCATCGCCCTCGGTCATACGAAATCCTGTTCCCTTTGGCCTTATCTCCAGAAGAAATAAGTTAGAAAGTCTGTCCGTACCTATATTTACAGTCAGATATTCCTGAAGTTTAGGTGAATATACTTGGAGGCTTGAGGGTATGATCTTACTGTTGTTGAAGATGAGCAAATCTCCTTCAGCCAGCATGTCTGGAAGATCGGGGAGAGTTGAATTCAATATACTATTTTTGAACACTACCATCATCTTTGCGCCACTCCTGCTGTATCCATACATTTGCCTCGGCAAGTAGCCTGAAAAAAATTCATTCATTTCTCTCAAGCCTCTCCATTACTTCATCCAAGAGTTTACCGGCGACATCTTTTGGATTTTTAAGTGGAGATCGGTCCTCAGGTAAGGCCATATGATGCATTTCTGTGTCCATATCGCCTGGATCATAGGAGAACGCCTGGATCTTTCTTTCCGTCAGTTCCACGTTGAGAATTCTTATGATTGCGTCGAAGGCCGCCTTTGATGATGAATACGCACTCCAGCCAGCATAGGGTACAGTGGCAGCGTCAGAGGTGATATGAACAACAATGCCTCCATCTTTTAACAGAGGTATGGAATATTTCAGAAAATTAAAATTACCGAAAAAGTTCGTTTCAAAGGTCATTCTTAGATCCTCTATTCGAAGTTCTTCTACCTTTGGCAGGGGAAGAGGGCCTATTGTTGCTGCATTAAGGATCAGAACATATATCCCGCCATATTCCATCTTGACTTTATTCAGAAATATAGATATGGAGGACTCTATCCTGATATCGCAAATCTCGGCAATGAGTTGACCGTTTCGTTTACTTCTTATCTTTTCTATTTCTGCTTTCCTTCTGCCACATATAGCCACATTCCATCCTGCATTCAAAAATGCATTCATAATTTCATAGCCAAGACCAGAGGTTCCACCAGTTATTACTATACTT
Organism: Thermoplasma sp. Kam2015; assembly: GCF_003205235.1. Classification (NCBI taxonomy): domain Archaea; kingdom Methanobacteriati; phylum Thermoplasmatota; class Thermoplasmata; order Thermoplasmatales; family Thermoplasmataceae; genus Thermoplasma; species Thermoplasma sp. Kam2015. The sequence goes on from NZ_QJSM01000025.1 coordinate 37,139, forward strand.
TTTTCAGCGCTCATAATCTATCAATTAATGAAAATTATTAAATAATAGCGTTTATAAAATTTATAAATTAACGAATTATATACACATTCATTGCTTATCGCAAAAATTATGAGATGTTAATATAGATAATCAAAGAAGCAAATTGCTGATAACCATAGCACTCAGATTTCAGATTAATATGATGTTCCAATATATTCAATAATGGGAAGCGCCATTTATAGCGCTCATGTCTTCTAGTTGCGTATTTCAATTTTTGCACCGGATACCATATATTCAAACGTAGCCCTCTTAAACAAATGCATGATGGCACATTGCTCTACTTGAATATCACGGTTTATGTTTAAAAGTCTAAAGCACCAACATATTGCAAAGGAATCGATAATAGATCAGCTCTAAAAGTATATTATAAAAGTATAGATAAGCCCATATGAACGTAAATAAGCTTCGAGAGGCAGGCGAAGATATCAGAAGAATGCTCAATGATGCTGGTTATTACAAAGTACCTGTAGATTATAATCCGGAATTGGATGATGGTAGAATTACCTTCTCATATGCTTATCCCATAAAGGCCTTTGAAAAATTCTTGGGATATTACGACAATGATAATAGGATAGCTTATAATCCGTCCATTTCGATGCAAACAAATTTTTCCTACTGTTTTACTGCCTGCAGATACAGAAATAATGGATCAACAGATACAGTCCTCCTAGATGGAATTAGAGATAAAAAATATGATAATAAAGCTAGGTTCGCTCTGGATCATTTCAAGAGGGAATATAATATCAAAGGGGCCTTCGATTTCTACATCAAGAGGTATAGGAAGTATACAAACGCAAAGGGCCTAAGCGAATCCTCCGCGGTGGCAGCGTCTGTGGCAAGAGCCTTAATATCCAATGCATTCGGAAACGAAGCGGCGGGCGATAATGTCTTTGTTTCGAGATATGCAAGGCTTGTATCCGGATCTGGAACGAGAGCCGCACAGGATGGGATCTCGATCTGGCTCTCTTATCCTGGGATAGATGTGAGGGATTCCGCAGCATTCAAAGTCGGGGAAAATAGAAAGGATCTATATTATGGTATATTCCCAAAATCCAGCGATATTCCAACAGATAATGCCCACAAAATAGCCGTGAATTCCATATTCTATGAAAATTGGGTATCTGAAAAATTTAACAATATAAAGCGGCTGATTTCGAACAATTTTGAAATGAAAGATCTGCTGAGAATAGGCGAAAATGATATGCTTAGACTGAACTCTGTTCTGTTATCTGGTGGCCTTCTCATTCAAACTGCTGATAGTATAAGGCTCCTGCATCAAATACTGAAGTTCAAATCAAAGAACGATGGGTTTTATTATACCGCAGATACAGGCCCATCCATTGCTATCTTCTCATTTGATAGATCTTTGATAGACGAATTCAGGGAGAATGTTGAAGATGAATATCTGGAAGGATCATATGAATTTAATGAACACAAGCGGGATATGAAAGCCTTTGAAAAGGAGGCTAAGGATTATTTTTTCAATCTAAAAATAACATAGCCCTATTGGGCTATAATATAAAATCTGAACTTAAAATCCAAAAATATGCTATAAGATATTTTAAATATTATCAAAATCAGATTCTTACAGAACGGAAATATTGAAAAATAAAAGAACCAGAAATTGGTATAAGTAGTTTGAAATTATTTGGATCAGTCGAAATCGGCATAATCACCTGGCTGAAGCTTTGTGGTGCTTCTGTAATTTAGGGAAGCCACTATGGCCCTGGCAACCAGAAGGACTGCAAGGTTGACTGCCAAACCTATTATTCCAACGTACATGTATCCAAATGTCGGTAGAAGAGAAGAAGAGAAATGCACATCAAAGAGACCCCAGGTAACAACGGCAAAGCCTGCAGCCCAGCCCAGTCCGGTACTGTACTTATCAAGATTCTTCCAGTACATCGATATTATTATCGCGGGAAGCGTCTGCAATAGCCATGCATATGACATCGTCAGAAGGTAGAATATGAGTCCAGATGCTGCAGGAACTATGGCAAAGAGAAGCGAAGCAAATATCATGACGACGACAAATATCCTGCCTATGAGTACCTGCCTAGATTCCGGCGCATTCTTATTGAAGAATTCAAGGTATATATTTCTAGTGATAAGATTCGCTGAGGCCAACGCCTGCAATGATGCTGGCACCATGCTCCCTATGATTATTCCGGAAAAAGCTATTACGACGAATGTTGATGGAAAATACGTAGCCAGGACTGAAGGAAACGCAAGGCTGGATACGCCGCTTGGCACAAGGTTCTCTGCAAGGGCGACTAGACCGAATATCGCAAGAAACATCAGCCAGATCTGATAGACCGGTAGCAAGATTGAATTTTTCTTTATTATCCTCGCACTTTTAGATCCGAATATGCCTGTGAGCAGATTTGGGAAAAGAAGCCAAGCCACACCGTTACCAAATGCAAGCGTTATGAAACCAAGCATCAGCTTATCCGGTATAAGCACGTTCTTTCCACTAGTTTCCAGCGTAGAAAAGACGGGCCCGAAGCCTGAGAACTTCATCCAGAGGACTACTAGAACTGTCAGTATGATTCCCCACAGAACGACATCCTTGATCACAGATCCAAGGGCAGGCCCTCTGAGACCCGCCACTATCGTGAAAGCCGCTACGATCAGGAAAGCTATTATGAAGCTTGTAAGTACAGGGAATTTCATGGCCTCAAGCACGTACTTTATTCCGACTATCTGTAAGGCTATATACGGTAACATAGCCAGCAAGCCTGTCAGAGCCACAAGAAGGCTCAGAATACGACTATCGAATCTCGCGTTGACGTAATCTGCACCTGTTATGAAATTGTGCTTCTTTGCTATGAGATAGAGCCTCGGAGCGACGAAATAAAGAAATGGATAGGAGATGGCGCCATACACGGTTGCATAAAGTATCAGACCGCCTGCACTGAATGCTCCGCCGGGAATTGATATGAGCGAATATGCTGTGTATATATCTCCACCCATGAGGAACCAAACGATAACCGAACCAAAGCGCCTTCCACCTATGCTCCATTCGCTTATCTTGCTCAGATCCGCCTTTCTCCATCTTGCTCCAAGGAAGGAAACCACTATCACGGCAAGAACGATTAGAAAGAAGACGGTATAATCGAGCACAGTAAAGTTCATAGCCACGCCTCCCTATCAACGAACTTGTAAACTACGAAAGTTATGACCGGCTGAATGAATATCCAGATGAAGAGATAGAAATACAGAAATGGCCAGCCCCCGACGGTTGGATAGTATCTATTATACAGCGGAGCTGCAAATACGAGAGCAATCCACGGTATGAACATCAGAAGCGTCAACTTCAGGATCAATCTATTTCTTCGGGCATAATTCAGAGACATGATATTTCATATCATTATGAAGATATAAATTTTACCTTTAAATTAATTATAAT